>CAYTUL010000014.1:0-18032 GCA_964441135.1 uncultured Desulfobacteraceae bacterium
GGTTTCATGAGTTGGACCGAGCTCGCCAGGTTACAAAAATCCGGGTATGTGGATATACAATCACATTCTCATTCACACGGTTACTATTACATAAGCAATAGAATCATCGGTTTTAACCGTTTTCAACATTGGGCCGTTGCCTGGCCTACAGATGGGGATATACGAATTGGTATTCCCCTTTATGAGAGGAGTCCATCACTGACGGCCAGGCGCTTTTTTGATGACATACAATTACGTGATGCCATGGCAAAATATGCCAACAAGCCGTCAAACCGCCTGTTGCTCAAATTATTCCCTGTAATATGGGATCATCGAATGGGCAATAAGGTCCGGGAACTGAAAGATAAGATAGAAATGAAGGAAAAATACGAGAGTTCTGTCGAATATCGTCGGCGTATCCATAGGGATCTAACCCGTTCAATCGAATTAATCGAAGACAGGCTGAAAAAACCCTGCTCTTTCCTTAGTTATCCCGCCGGGAAAGTGAACGCCGACGTAATGGAAATGGCAAAAAAATCGGGTTTTAAGGCGGCATTCCTAAACACTCGAGATACTTCTTCAAGGCAGGAGCCTTACTTATTAACCAGAATAAACGTTTCCATGAACTTTCAAGCCTTTGTTCAGAACATCCAAGGGTAGGCATATAAAAATTATTCAAAAAGATTTCCAGCTATATTGATGAGAGGTCATGAAGGGGCTCAAAAAAGAAAACCTGAGCAATGATGCAATTATCATTACTATCGGGAAGGTAATCGTTAAAATTTCCGAGTTAGTATTGGGACTCATCCTTGTTCGATTACTGACAAAAAACGATTACGGGTCCTATCGGCAGGTATGGTTGATTTATGCGACACTATCAGGGATTTTGCTATTGGGAATTCCGGCAAGCATTTATTATTTCGTCCCCACACTTACAGAGGAAAAAAAACGCACCTTCATTTTCCAGACGGTCATACTTCTGGCCTGTATAGGGTTTGTAATGGCAGGATTAATAGCCATCTTTTCCTCTTCCATCTCTGCATATTTCAATAATTCCAGCCTCCGATTTTACCTTCGGGTGTTCTCCGTTTACATCCTGTTTTCACTTGGATTGGCATATTTTGAGAATTATTTATTTGCGGAAAAAAAAGTCAGGCTAATGACATTTATAAGCCTGATAACCCGTATAGTCTTTGTTGTTTGTGTTGTAGTCAGCCTATTGATCGATAAACGATTATCGGTCGCTTTTACCGCCATGGGTGTTTTCATGGCCGTTCAATATTTGGCCTGTCTGATATATGTATGGATTGACCTTCGTCCGGTTCCGACCTTTTTTGATCGAAAGTTACTTGCGGAACAGTTCCGTTACGCATTGCCGCTGGGTGTTTCTTCTACAATCTGGATGCTGGGCCGTAATATAGATAAGATCGTAATATCCCTTCATTTTAATCCCGAGCTTTTTGCAGTCTTCGCTGTCGGCGCAATAGAACTTCCGCTTTTTGCCCTTCTGAATACTTCTGTAAACACCGTGCTTCGGGTCAAATTCGCTGAACTATATAAAAAGAAGGAGCTCAACGAATTGGTTCGAATATGGCACTCCTCTATTAAAAAACAGGCCCTGATCTATTTCCCCATTTTTTTCTATTTTTTCATCCTTGCAGACCCCTTTATAACTCTTTTTTATACGGAACAGTACAGGGAAAGTGTATTATTCTTCAGGATATATTTATTTCTTGTTCCTTTGAGGGTAGCAACATACAGCCTTATCCTGACTGCAACAGGAAGAACGAGACCGGTAATGTATGGAGCTGTAGGATATCTCCTTTTTAACGGTATTGCGAGCGTCCTTTCAATCAAGATATTCGGAATTGCCGGACCGGCGGCGGTCACCGTGTTATCTACTGTTTTGGTCTCTTTGTATTATCTTATGGTCGAAAAGCATTATCTCGATTTGCGTTTTTTAGATCTTTTCCCAATTGGAATGCTTGCTAAACTTATGGGATACACTGCGGCCACGGCTCTTTTTCTTTTTCCGATTAAAATGCTGGCCATCTCAAATATAATAACCTTAATAGTCGGAGCCGTATGGTTCGGGTTTCTGTATATCGTTATGTGTATCAACTTTTCCTTATTTGAACCAAGAGAACGCCAGCTCATAAAGGACTGGGTTACACTCAGACCAATTCTGGGTAGATGAAACCGATTTTAATCATTGCCACAAGCTTTCCACCGGTTGGTGAAAAAAACTGTGAACGGGTCATCAAGTTCTGCAAGTATCTGCCTGAGTTCGGTTTCGAACCGATTGTCTTGACAATATCAAAGGATGGAATGCAGGCCTTCGATTACTCGCTCGAAGATGAACTGAGACCTGGTCAGATCATCCATCGCGCCTGGTGTCCGGCCTTAAGCCGAATGGTTGATGCCTGGAGTGATCGTTTATCAAAAAAATACAGGAAGGAAAAGAACCTGTACGAAAGAAAAGCATCTATCAGGAAAGGAATTCTGTTCCTGAAAATGCTGTTTTTAAGACGGATCCCCGGTTTTCTCCTCAATAGGATGAAACGCAGCCTGTTTATACCGGATGATAAGATTTTCTGGGTGCTTCCGGCCGTGTGGAAAGGTTTGCGGCTGTGCCGTCGCTATGACATTGATGTGGTTTTTTCCAGTGCGCCGTCCTTTACTTCCCACCTGGCAGCACTCCTCATAAAAAAAACCAGAAACTGCCTGTGGATAACGGATTTTCGAGATCTGTGGACAGGCAATCCCAACTACAAGGTCAAGAGAGGATTGCGCCGGACAATTGAAGTGGTTTTGGATAGGATTGTTGTCAGCAACGCCAAAGGTGTGATTACGGTATCACAAAAATGGCAGAGATACCTTTCTGAAAGATTCCTCGAGAAAGAAGATAACAAGGTCTTTGTCATTCCCAATGGATATGATCTTGAGGATTTTGACTCCGTTCCCGAAAGGCATGATGATACCGGTACACTCATTATCACCCATACTGGAGTCCTTATGCCCTCCTACCCCATGAGAGAGTTATTCGAAGTTATCGCCGGGCTGGAAGAGACCCTCAAGAAAAATCTCCGACTGTTACTTTATGGGTACATTTATGCTGATCACCAGAGAATGCTTGAGCGTTATGTGCGAAAGTTGGGAATTGATTCCGCTGTCCATTTTGGTGGGAGTATTCCACGAAAACAGGCCCTGACAGTACAAAAACAGGCCGATCTGCTCCTAGTGATGTATGATGGGTATGGAGAAAATGTTAAGGGCATGATCCCAAGCAAGATTTTTGACTACATAGCATGCCAGAAACCAATCCTGGGGGTGCTTCCGGAATGCAAGGCGTCTGAAATCATCCGCTATGGCCATTGTGGCGATGTGGTGGAAGGCAGGGATATAACCGCTATACAAAAATTGATCCACAAATACTATGAGGCCAAACAAGATGGCCTATCACTTCTGCCTTCCTATAATTGGGACTATCTCAGGCAATACGAAAGAAAAGCCCAATGCCATCAACTCGTTCAGATCATAAACACACTCCATGACTGATTCCCGGAAGAAGATCCTCCTGGTCGCCACGGACTTTCCCCCCAACCCGAGTGTGGGCAGGTTACGTACCGTAAAGTTTGCGAAATATTTGCCTGGAACGGGTTGGGAACCCCAGGTGATCGCGCCGGCTTACAGATATTTCTTTGGAAGAGATGAACGGCTCCTTCAAGAGATTCCCAAAGATTGCCCGGTTCATCGGGCTTTTTTCCCTGCCCTATTGGAGATCGCGGCATGTCTTATTGGAGGTCGGAGTAGTGCAAGGACGGTCCAGGAGATCGAGCCCTCAACGATTGTGACAGCTCGTTTTACCGACAAAAACCGGATTTCCATAAATTTCCATACATTATTTAAATCTTTCCTCATGGCCCCTTTGAAGCTCTGGCGGCAGATGGTATCCCGGTATCTATTCATTCCGGATCCTTTTGTCCTATGGATACCATTTGCCCTCCTAAAGGCATTTCAGATCCACAGCCGTGAGCGTTTTGACGTCCTTTTTACAAGCATTCCCGCACCTTCGCTGATTATTATGGGATATATCATGAAATCGACGACAGGCGTTAAATGGGTGATCGATTATCGAGATCTATGGAACGGTGATCATACCCGTGAGAACCTTTCCCTGTGGCGTCAGGCTGTTGAGCGATATCTTGAGCGACTCATAGCCAAAAAAGCTGATCTTATTATTGCCACTTCCGAAAGCAAAGTGAATTATTTAAAGCGTTTTTTAAATCGAAGAAATTCTATGCGGTTCCAATGTATTACCAACGGTTTTGACCCGGAAGATTTCCCGGACTTCGATAAGGAGTCTTCGAAAAAAAATAAAAATCTTCTTAAACTGGTCTATACGGGGAGGCTGTATCGGACACTCAGCGCGGTTCCTTTCATTGAGGCTCTCGGACAGGCGGTGAAGGAAGTTCCATCACTGAAATGGGGGATGCGCGTACATTTTATAGGCGATGTTGCTCCCTTGGAACGCGATCGAATGAATTCCGTAATTGATGACTATGATATCACGCAGGTAGTGGATTTTACCCGGTACGTTACCTATTCCCAGGCCCTGGTCTATCAACTCAAGGCGGATGCATTGCTTCTACTGATGAACCACGCGAGAAACGCGGATGGAGTTATTCCCACAAAGGTTTTTGAATATCTCGGTGCCGGTAGACCTATTCTGGCTGTCGTTCCTCCGGGGGACGCTGCCCGCATCGTTCGTCAAACGGGCAGGGGATTGACAGTCGCCCCGGATGACATCGGAGGTATTAAGAGAGCGATCTTAAAATTATATAGTCTGTTTCGTGAAAGCAAGCTTTGGGAAACCTTTCAGGACAATCATCATGCCGACCTGTACACGAGACGAAATCTCACCGAAAAGCTTGCCAGATTGATAGAAGATCTGCCGTGAAACCAAGGAAGCGAATCCTATACATTGACAGTACTCGGGCTTTTGGTGGCGCCATAACGAGTCTTGCGAACTTTTTATGGGAACTGAATGATTCGTTATTTGAACCCCTCGTCATAGCCGGCGGGCACTTCAATTTCTGGGAACATCCGCACAAGAAAATTCCTGTATTGGTAGTTACCCCCATTCAAGTGATTGAAAAGCCATTTATACAAAAGATCATTCACGGCGGAGGGAAACGTTTTGGCGTAATGGTCCGTAAAACACTTTCTCTCTTTTTCTACTTTCTGGATTTTATGGGAAGTATATTACCCTATTCTTTTTGCATTTATCGGAAAATCCGTGGGCAACCGGTGGATTTAATTCATCTTAATAACTATGTATATAAAAATGCCGGTGGGATACTACTGGCTAAGATGATAGGAAAAAAGTGTATTGTTCACCACAGAGGATTTGAATTCATTTCCCCAGTAGCTCGAGCCTGGGCCAGATACGTGGACCATCATATCGCCATTTCCCAAAGTATCAAGACCAACATTATGAATTTGGGTGTTCCGGAGAACAGGATCACCATCATTCCCGAAGGGATTGATCTTAAGGAATATTCTCGGGATAAGGATATTGGGTATCTAAGGAGAGAATTTGATATTAAGGATGACCAACCCCTTTTCGGTATCGTTGGGTGGTTTGTCGAATGGAAGGGGCATCCTTTTTTCCTAAGGGCCGCTCAAAGGGTATTCAGGGAGTTCCCGAAGGCAAGGGCTTTTTTAATCGGATCCGGACCGGAAACCTATGAAAATCAATTAAAGAAGTTCTCAGAAGAGATTGGGATTCATGATAATGTCATTTTCACGGGTTACCGCAGAGACATAGCCGCGTTCATGGCCTTGCTCGATGTAGTCGTTCATGCTTCGATAAAACCTGAACCTTTCGGAAGGGTTATTATTGAAGGAATGGCCATAGGGAAACCGGTAATAGCCACGAACATCGGGGCACCTCAGGAAATAATCAGAGACGGGATAAATGGATACCTCGTTCCACCAGGAGATCCTCAAGCAATGGCCGATCGGATTATTGAATTATTAAAGAATAGGCAGAATCGAGAATGGATAGGAATGGAAGCGATAAAAACCGTTAAAAATAAATATACCATAGAAATCCATTCACGTAAGATTGAACAGATTTATCTTCAGTTACTTAAAAAAGACTAAGCATATACGGATAAGGGGTGAAAATATAGCCATTCCAGGCAATATACCTTTTCGTGATAAGAAACCCGTATCTGTAATGCATGTGGTTTATGGTCTGAAAGTAGGGGGGCTGGAAAATGTTGTTGTCAATCTTGTGAACACACTGGATAGAACTAGATTCAATCCTGTGGTGTGTTCCATGAGTTCCCACCGGGATTTGACAACCATACTGAAGAAGGGACATATTAAAACAATTCATTTGAATTATAACGGCCGGCACGTTAAATACCTTCTTCCGATACGTCTGGCCGGCTTAATCAGGAGGGAAAAGGTCAAAATCCTTCATACCCATAACTTGGCAGGTTTCATATACGGCGTTCCAGCGGGAATTATAGCGGGTGTTCCGGTCATTATTCATACAGAACATGGTTGTAATTTCCCCGAAAAACACCTCATTGTCTTTCTCCGGAAGATTTTCTCGAAATTTATCGATCAAATTGTGTTGGTATCCTATAATTTGAGGAAGGCCTTTTTTTCATTTGAAAAAATGGATGAAACAAAGATGACCGTTATATGGAACGGTATTGATGAAAAGCGTTTTGGACGAAAATTTGAAAAGAATCGGCTGAGAAGCCAGTATAGATATCAACAAGACGATTTGCTGGTAGGTATTGTTGCACGTCTGGAGCCGATAAAAAACCATATTATGCTGCTGCGGGGTATAAGGAGAGTCCTTCAAGATGTACCCGGATGCAGACTGCTGGTTATTGGTGATGGTTCCGAGAGGGAAAGGCTGGTTGATCTATCGAAAGAATTAGACCTTCAGAAATATGTTCGGTTTTTCGGCGAACGAAACGATATACCAGAGCTTTTGTCCATTATTGACCTGTTTGTCCTTGTCTCCCTGAGCGAAGGCATTTCTCTGACGCTCCTCGAAGCAATGGCCACGGGGCTTCCCATAATCGCCACTAAGGTCGGAGGCAATCCGGAGCTCATTCGTGATGGTATCAATGGAATATTAATAGAATCAGGAGACGAAAATCGACTCGTTGCAGCGATAATCGAAATGCTGAAGAATCCGGTAAAACGCCGCACTATGGGGCAGCAGGGTTATGGACTTTTCCAAAAATATTATACGTTGGATACCAGCACAAAACAATATGAGCAATTATACCAGAGATGCCTATCTCGAAAAGGCATTTTTTGATAAATTGCCAGATACATATCCTTAATTCAGTAGAAAAATGAATCGATGAAAGTCTTGACTTTAACGACTCTTTTTCCAAACCGCTATCAACCGACCTTTGGAGTCTTTAATCTCGAACGTATCCGACACCTCACAAGATACTGCGAAGTTCGGGTTATTGCACCGGTACCTTTTGCCTTGCCGATAAAGATTGGACAAAATTGGAATTTGCTCTCCAAGATACCGCGATATGAACTTCTTGAAAGACTAAGGATTTATCATCCTCGGCTATTTGTTATACCTAAGATTGGTCGACCGATCGCTGGGCTGTTATATCTAATATCTGTTTTCAACTCTGTCAAAAAAATCTCCTCAGAGTTTGATTTCGACCTCTTAGATGTCCACTGGGCTTATCCGGACGGATGGGCAGGAGCCCGCCTGAGCAAGCTTTTAAAAAAGCCGATGATTTTAACCGTGCATGGAACGGATATTCATGCCTGCGATCATGTTCGCTACCGCCGGATTCTAACAGCCGGTGCTATGCGTGGGTCACACAGGATTATAGCCGTATCCAATAATCTGAAGAAGAAAGTCTCAAATATGGGCATTCCCGACCGGAAAATAAAATTTATCCCGAACGGAGTGGATGCTCGAAAATTTCGACCTGTCGATAGACTGGAAGCACGAAAAGCACTTGGATTACCTGCTGATAAAAAGATTCTATTGTCCGTTGGGAATCTGGTGGATGTAAAAGCCTTTGACCGTTTAATCCAAACCATACCCCTGCTTTTAAAAAAAAATCATGATGTCTATCTGGTAATCATTGGAGAGGGTGAGCTTGCGTTTGAACTGGAAAGACAGGCGAGGGAGTTGAACATTCGTTCAGTGGTCAAACTGGCCGGTCGTAAACCTCATAACGAGCTCTATATGTGGTATTGTGCTTCGGATCTATTCTGTCTTTTCAGCAAAAGTGAGGGCTGGCCAACAGTCCTGTTTGAGGCCCTGGCCTGTCAGATTCCCGTGGTGGCGACGCCCGTCGGAGGCATACCGGAGATTATCCATTCCAGAGAATTCGGTATTCTTGCCAGTAACAACAATCCTGCCGGGTTTGCGGAAGTAATATCTAAAGCCTTAAGCATTAAATGGCAATATAAGAAACTAAGGGATTATGCAGTTGCCAATTCGTGGGATGATATAGCGAAGAAGATATATTCTGTTTATGCAAATGAAGTTTCACTCGAATAGGTGATATGAATATCTTTCAGAAAATCTTAGCCAGTGTGGGTCTCCATGAAGACTACTGGTCGGCCGCTCTGCCTTCTGGAACGAATTTCATGCCAATCAAGCGGGGTTCTCTTGGAGGTTACTATATAGACTACACAGGTAAATGTGAGTATGACGGACCAATGGTGAATGGTATCCCATTGGTGGTTTTCGAAGGTGATAAAGGTGCTCCGAAAATATATCCGATCACCGTCGCCCAGATGGCGCTTGGTTATTATGAAAAATGGCTTAAAACAGAAGATGAAGATTTAAGAGAAAGATTTTTGCACTTAGCCGACTGGTTTACTGATAAACAGGAGATAAGGGAAAAGGATATGGGCGTCTGGGAGGTTCATTTCAGCTTGCCGAAATTGTATAGATTAAAGCCACCCTGGATTTCGGCCATGGGACAGGGGCAAGCCATATCCGTCCTTTTAAGGGCACACCAGATATCGGGCGATGGGGACTATCTTTCGGCCGCGGCCAGGGCGATAAAAGCTTTCGATCGAAATATCGAGGACGGGGGGGTCACCACAACCGAAAAGGACGGTTATGTTTTTTATGAGGAATATCCGTCTGTTCCATATTCGCATGTCCTGAATGGCTTTATGTTTTCCCTGTGGGGATTATACGATTATCACCTTTACAGCGGTGATGCACATGCAATGGATCTCTTCGATCGAGGAATCGATACGTTACTTCGTTACTTACCGCGTTATGACTTGGGTTATTGGTCACGTTATGATCTTTATCCGATTCGGGTTACATTAATCGCGAGCTGGTTTTACCATCAGCTTCATATAGATCAATTAAAAGTGATGTACCTATTAACAGGCCGGAAATTCTTAAATCAAACGGCAATTAAGTGGACAAATTATTATAAGAATATCTATTATAAAATCCGATATCTCTTCGATAAAATAATCCTGAAATTTTATAATTTAATCATTTTCAAAACATAGGAACTGTTCATGGAATACGGGCTCTTCTCATTAAGAACGATTTTTATCCTTGCTATATTGGTATTTGTCATCATTAAGGGTTTTAAAAAACCGATTTGGGTATTATTTGCATTTCTCGTTTTTGGAATTGGTAAAGAATGGTTTTTAAATTTTAATCCCTTTCTGATTAACGAATTTCATATTATTAAAATTTTTGCGCTGATAACTCTCGGTTTATTTTTATTCCATGTTGTCTCAGGCAAAGAAAAGATCAACATGACAGGCCATAACTGGCTTATCTTTTTATTGGTCCTGTTGGTCATTGTTTCGCGGTTGAATGTGGGCTTGAGTATCCAAACACAGAGAATTCAGGAGCTATTTAAGATATCTCTTATGTACCTGATGATCACAAGCCTGGTGAATAGCAAGGAGAAGCTATTACAAGTATTATGGATTGTCGTGATTGCCGTTTTTATGGTCAGTTGGGTGGCACTGCAAAAATATCGATCAGGTGATTTATCAATTGCTATTCCGGCTTATTATATGGATAAAAATGATTTCGCAGTATATCTTGTCATTGCCATACCCCTAATTATTATGCTTTTTATTAATGAGGGTAACTGGTATAAAAAAGGTCTATTGGCGTTTATATTTTCAGTTGTCCTGATCACTCTCATGCGAACCTACTCTCGAGGAGCTTTTCTTGCTTTATGTGTGGTCTTCGTCCTGATTCTCCCGACAATCTTAAAAGATAAAAAGAATCGTCTGGTTGCACTTGCACTCATCCCTTTTGCCGCATACCTTCTCATCGCTCGAACACCGGCTTCTCAGTGGAACCGAATCGCTTCAATCGGTGAATACGAGGAGGATCCGTCATCCATGGACAGAATCTTTTTTTGGAAGGCGGGAATGAATATGATGCTAAAAAAACCTTTATTAGGTATCGGAACCGGGAATTTCGGTATTGCTTTGGCCAAATATGTTTCTCCTGAAAACGAAGAAGAAAGGGCTTTTAAGCAATATCTTATTGAAACACAGGCGCGAAGGTCTCCTCATAACATGTTGATTTTGCTTGGTTCCGAGAGTGGATTGATCGCCCTCATCGTATTATTACTGATAATATTCAAGACGATACGTGTCTACTGGCGCATTCAATCCGTGTGCAAAAAAGAGCCAGAGCTGGAGACAATGAGATATTTGGAGAAGGGCATGATCATAGGCTTCACGGGCTGGTTGGTGTGTGGAATGTTTCTTGCTCCATTGTTTGATATCATCCATCACACATTGCCGGCCCTGATTGCAGCTTCACCCAATATTATCGAAAATGAAAAGAGGAATGCTTTCATGGCGTAATCCTATTTTACTTTGGTATATTTTTTATATTTAAATTCTTCCATAGATCGGGATTTGGATGATTTTAAAACGATGATGATTGTTTATGGTATCCCTTCTATCAATAATATCCCGAATCTGGAAATAGGCGCCGCGGCTTTTAAGAACCTTATATAATTTGTCAATAGGGCAATGAAAATATTATATTGGAATCGATGAGTATGGGAACCCTTTTTTGGATCATTTTCGCATTGATTATTTATATTTACGCCGGATATCCGCTACTGCTGTATCTTATTGGAATGATTTTAGATAAAAAGACCAGGAGAAGGGATTTCCAGCCATTCGTTTCCATACTGATACCTGCTTACAATGAAGAGGCTCTCATAAAGAGGAAAATTGATAATACGATCGCATTAGATTATCCGAATGAAAAAAGGGAAATCATTATAGGTTCGGACGGATCCACCGACAGGACCGATGAAATCGTGAAGAAGTATGACAAACAGGGTGTCCGGCTTTTCAATGGTGGAAGGAGGATGGGCAAATCCGCCCTGTTAATGGAATGTGTGCGGATTGCAATCGGTGATATCATTTTGTTCACCGATGCGGACGCTGTATTGGAACAGGATGCCTTGAAAAAAATCCTAAGAAATTTTGCGGATCCGAAAATCGGTTGTGTCGAAGGGATACGCAGGGATATTGATGAAAAAGGATTATTGCTTGACAGCCTGTACTGGCGCTATGAAACAGCGTTAAAAAAATTGAACAGCAGATTGCATTCCATTGTCGGTGCCACCGGGGCTATCTTTGCCATACGCAAAGGGCTATACCATCCCCTGACACCGGAAAGAGGGGATGACTTTGAAATACCTTACGGAGTTCTTTTTCAGGGATATGACACTGTTTTAGAGTCGGAGGCTGTCGCCTATCATCCATGGCTGGCAAATGAAGATGAATTCAAACGAATCGTTAGGATTGTGGCCTGGATGTTGCCAAGTGCCCTTCGCCTGCTTCTGGAGGCGTTTCGGAAAAGAAGGTGGATTATCGTCTTTCAGTTGCTCTCACATAAAATACTCAGATGGAGTGTCCCTATTTTTATGGTATTGCTGTTCATTATTAATCTAAATTTGCACGGTGGGTTCTATATAATCATTCTCATGTTCCAGATTTTATTCTACATTATAGCAGTGGTGGGTCTTGTATGTGAAAAACGCAAGGTGAGGATGATAGGTTTTCTCAAAATCCCATATTTTTTTTGTTTGATCAATTTTGCATCCCTGGTTGGTATTATTAAATATTGCATCGGGCTGCATGAAATGAATTGGGTAAAAACAGCGAGGGAGGAAAAGTAGTGACCTATGAAGGTATTAATTATCACACAGGATGAAAATATCTATTTGCCCCTACTTTTTAAGAGAATCATACCTTCCATAAAAGACGAACTTGTTGGTATCACAATACTTTCGGAGAATAAATCAAAAGTAAAAATAGCCAAAAAATATTTAAATTTTTACAGGCCATACCTGTTTTTCATCACCCTGATGCAGATCCTAATTTACAAAGTGTCAGATAGATTGATTTATTTTTTGCCAATTAAAAATGTTCACTCGGTCAGGCGGATATCTCAAATCCATGGTGTTGACCTCATAGGAACAAACAATATCAATAGCCAGACTTATATCGATACCATAAAGGAGCTGCAAGTCGAACTAGTAATATCCGTTGCTTCGCCACAAATCTTTAAGAAGGCTATGATAAACACACCCTCAAAGGGCTGCATCAATATACACGGGGCCCCTCTGCCAAAATACAGGGGTATGCTTCCAAGTTTCTGGATGTTGTTCAATAATGAAAAAATTGGCGCTGTTACAGTTCACTATATAGATGAAGGTATTGATAGCGGGGATATAATATTACAGAGGGAATATGAAATACCTGTCAATATCAGCCATCATGATCTCATGATCAAATCCAAGTTAATAGGAGCGGATCTTTTGGTGGAGGCAATCGACCTCATAAGGAATGATAAGGTGGAAAGAAAAAAAAATGACGCATCTAAGGCAACTTATTACTCATTCCCGGATAAAGAAGATATGAAAAGATTTTTCCGGTTAGGGAAAAGGTTGCGGTAATACAGTTGGATCATAAACGACATCTTGAAAACCAGAGAGGAGATACACCACTTTTAGCAAGTATCATTCTTTTAGCCTCTCTGACATGCATAGCTTTCATAGCTGTAGTATTCTTTACCCCCTTACAAGAGGAGGGAGAAAGTCCCCGGGATTTAAAGAATAATAAAGAGAATCAAAATGAAAAATTCCAGCCGAAAGCAGATAGCCCGCTTTTTATGAATTTACATCCAAGGATCTGGATTACAGAGAACAATCTGGAAAAACTGAGAAAAGAGTGTATATGGGGCGAGAAAAAAAAGGTATTCAATAAATTCATGAAAAAACCAAGAGGGATATTGGACAATGCCTTTATATATCTCATTTTAAAAAAGCACTCCCCTGAAAAAGCATCAGAATACGCCGAATATGCGGTAAAACGCATCTTAACCCATCCCTATAAAGATTCGGATACCTGTGCAATCCTATATGGACGGGGACCAGGATGGGGTGGTGTATTGGATGAGGTTGCCATCGGGTATGACTGGCTCTATGATTATCTGGACGAACCCCGGAAAGCACAGATAAAAAAGATGATTATTGATTTTTGTGAATCCATGAAGGTGCAGACAAGACCAAGGCAATGTTTAAATACCGGGTTCATACATAATTATCAGTTAAGGGCCATGACAGCTTTGGGCATGGGGGCGATCTCTTTGTATGGGGAAGACAAAAGGGCTGAAGAATATTTTGATATGGTATGGGTCCGATGGCTTGATACCTAGAAGGGATATAGAAAACTTTTTTATGACGGCGGATGGCATGAGGGTCTTGACTATGACAGGCATAGCACATGGCCGGCGATTCGGTTTTTTGAGGCCCTCCGGACAGCTACCGGTATAGACATGTTTCAAAGTTCACCATATCTCCGAAAAAGGCACTTCTTTTCAATTTACGGTTTACGGCCGGATAAGACCCTCTGGAGGGGCATGGATGTGCCCTATCCCAATCTGACCGAATGGGAGGGGACCATGTTTGTCCTGTTAACGGCAAGGCAAAAGGATTCTCATGCTCAATGGTTTTATGAAAATATTTTTCCAGCCCATTCCCTCGCAAACCTGTTGTGGTATGATGCATCATTAAAAGCGATACCACCCGATGACCCTAAACAACCATTAAGTTTAACAAGATTTTTTAAAGGTCTGGGTGTTGTTTTCATGCGTTCTGATTGGAGTGATAATGCGACCTGGATATCTTTCACGGCAAACAACCATTATGGAGCGCATAGCCACAATGATGAAGGGAGTTTTACTATATTCAAAGGTAAACCTCTGGTGCTCGAATCTTCAGTCTACGGGGCTAACAAACCATCCATCACAATGCGATGACTATCCATATGCCGAATGAGCAGTGGCCGCATTGGAATCCTCGGGTTCATATCGCGAATTCCGGAGGTCAGAGAGATCCGGGAAATTGGCCGGATTGTGGCAGCCCGAGGAGTTTTGATTTGTGGTTGGAAAGATACAATAGTACAGACTATCATGCCGACAAACAAGGCAAGGATGATCGGACAAGTATTCATAAGGTTGACTGGATGGGGCTTGAAACGGACAACGAGAATACCTACACATATCTTGCTGTAGATTTAACCCGATCTTATGATTCAAAAAAGGTGAAGAAATATATTCGAGAGGCGATGTATATAAGACCGGATTATTTTTTTATTTTTGATAAGGTAAGAACGGAAAAAGATTCATATGACAAACGGTGGCTTCTCCATTGCGGGGATTATTATGCCCCTGAAAAAACCATCCCTGTATTGAATGGGGAAGAAAAAATTCTTAAAGGTACCAGTGAAGGCGGGATTTCGGAATCAATGAATTCCGATCTAATCAAAATAACATGGGGTGAACGCAGTCTGTTATGCAAGATACTCCTCCCGAGGAAATCCAGATTAAGAAAAGTCGGTGGGAAGGGATATCAGTTGTGGATAGATGATTGGGATCATCCGGAAAAGAGCGGGAACTGGGTGCCTCTCAATAAATATTTAAGAAAATCGGTTGAGCCCGGTGCGTGGCGACTTGAGATACAGCCATCAATTCGATCAAAAAATGATTATTTTTTAAACGTATTTTATATACCAGATTCCGCTAATGATTCCATCCCTCGAATAGAGTTAATCGAATCGAAAGAAGGCAATATGGTAGGCAGCTTGGAGAATAATCATCTCATACTATTCGGTAAGACTGACAAAGAAGTTTTAACTGTGACCTATATAGCCGATAGTTATGGTACGATGAGGCATTTTATATGTAATCTCAAAGCCGGAATGAAATACACTATAACGGTTAATGGAGAATTTTTACAAGAGATCAGGGCAACTAAACAAGGAATGATATCTTTTACCACAGAGTATGAGGGAATGAAAAATATCAAGATCGTCTCGGAATAAATGACAGTATATCAAGCACTGATATTTACCTGATTTAGAATTCAATAGGTTTCCCCTCGTGGGGATAAGAAAAGGTGAGGAAGAAACGGTTCCCTTTGTAGCGATTGCCCGGAAGATCTGAATTGCGCTCTCGATGGGAAAAGCTGAATGAAGGCGCCAGCCATTCGAAAATTCTGTAGGAGATAGAAGTCCCGACTTGCCATACATCATCGGTCCTTGGAAAGCCGAGTTCCACATACTCATTTTTACGGTAGAGGGCCGTTACATCGATCTCGAGATTCTCTGAGGGCTGAATGGAGTAGGTGCCCAAGAGGGTCTCTTCTTTTGTAAAACCCAGGTTCTCCGCCTCAAAGAATTGCTCGCGAAAACTTCGCCCTCCGGTTATGGAAATAGTGCTGTACTCGTAGAACTTGCTCAAGCTGAGACTTCCACTGAATTCCCTGTTAATACTGAAGTCATCGGGATTTTGTTGATAATACCCGGCATTGGCTGAGAGGGAGATGTTCTCAAAATCCTTGGCTAGGGTTGCACTCCAACTGAGACCTGTGGCGTCATCGACCCCGCTGACATTCTGGCTATACCTGCCGGCGTTAACAGACGCTAAGAGAGAGTCGCTGAATTGATGCGAGAGGCCTACCGTCATATTCATGAAGCGATAATCCTGCGTATCCACCCCATCAAAGTCCCTGGATGTTTTAGCATAGGCTATGATCGCCCTGGTCGTTTCTTTAAACCTCCATATGTAGCTCGAGGAGATTACAAATTCATCGAAATCCGACGAGACATCAAAATTTGCCTTAGCATATGATGTGTCTGCCGTAAAGCCGTGATATGAGTTAAACCAATAACTCAACCCAAAGGATGGTTTATATTCCACACTGTCCTCCAGTTCGGAATCGGAATTTATTAAGAGGGTATTTCCAAATCCCCAGTAAATGAACTCTTCTTCTCCGAACTGATACGTTACCTTGGCCGAAGACCGGTTCCGATAGTATCTGTTACGGCTTCTGCGATCGCTGGCAATTAATTCATCGATTTCCACAGGGTCCTCAGAGATATTGAAGAAACCGTCGAGGTCCAGGAAGACGTTCTCTGATAATGGGAACGCCTTAAAATTGGAAAAATTTATATTACTGCGAATCGAGTTGTTATCTTCCTCTTCTTTATAGAAAGAATAACCGAGGGATACATCAATACTCCCGTCGAAATCCTCACCCCGCAATCCCAATCTGAGTGATTCTGAAAGGATGGTAATAAAATCTTCTTCGGTATCGGTCTCTGTTAAATAAATGTTGTCGTCATATTCCTGGGAAAAAGACAGCAGGGAATCCCAGTAGATCTCCATCTGTGCGAAGGCAAAGGGTGGAGTGGAAAAAAGCAGCGTAGCAAAGATAAAAGGGAACAATAAGATATGAATGATTAATAATAAAGGGAACCCGGAGGTTGAATTATTATTCATAGGAGCGTGTTCACATGTCATGTCGATTAGACAAGGGTCCCGATCCTTGGGAAACACGGATCAAAAGCTTCATGATAGATTAGGATCGGGTCACAGCTATTCGCACAAAAGTTTATTAAAATTTCCCCCGGTTGCTTTTTACCCTACATTCTGCACCTTTCCTTTTCGACATCGCCTCTTTTTGTCCTAGACCTGTATTTGTTTAAAACAATACCGGCCATTTGGCCCGGGCAGGTATTAGGGGACGACGATCGTGTCTTCGGGAAGAAGGATGATGTTTTGAGCGAGATCTTTACCCGTAATGATTGCGTCATAGTCTATGCGAAAAGTTCTCTCAATACCGTCTACTTTACGAATAAGCCGAATGTTCTTTTTATCGGCCCACTTCTGCAGGCCACCGGCTACGGAAACGGCTTGAAGGAAGGTCATCTGCTTCTGTAGGACATATTCTCCGGGACTCCCGATTTTACCGAGGATATAGATTTTCTGGCTATTACTCTGGGAAAGGATCACAGTCACTTCCGGGGCCTCGATAAACTCCTTGTATTTTTCTTCAATGGTTTTTTGGAGTTCCAGCAGCGTTTGATTTTCCGCCTGGATATCATCAATGAGCGGCAAAGTGATTTTACCATCCATCCGGACAACCACTTGCCTGGTAAGATCCGGTTCCTTCCAGACATTGACTTCCAGGACATCACTGGGACCAATGATATAGGACTCCTTCTCGGGGTACACGACCTCCTGAGAAGTCAGGGTTTTGATTGACGGGATAAAGGTACACCCAAACGCAGTGCCGGCTGTGATGAGAAGAAACAGTAAGACCTGTATATTTTGATACTTGGTTTTCATAGGTTCATCCCGGTCATTGGTATAACGGGTTGTTAATACATTGAAAAGAGTATAGGTAGGCTCAACTGAATTGTCAAGACCCTGATTCACCTTCAAAATGTCACCTCCCCGTCAAGCCGGGATCCATCGAGAGGCGTTTTTTGAGGAATAGGCCCTTTGATTAGAAGAGACCTATAGGGACAAACCCGTATCAGGTTCTGGAGGCACAAAATTCATCAAAATCAGGGTTATCAGAACCCTTTTATAAAGGCTTCCTATGGGAAGTCTTTTTTGTTTTCATTTCTCCTGTAAAAATGGCTATATTAGAGCCCAT
>CAYTUL010000015.1:0-17858 GCA_964441135.1 uncultured Desulfobacteraceae bacterium
TGCAATTCAAGGCTCACTGAATCAAGTTCGCCCCGTCCAAGAGATCCCCGAGCACTCTTCTTTATTAACCATCTTTCAAAAGGTTAAAGTGTTACATTCGTTGGAAAAAGCCCCGATCTTTAATCAGGGTTTTTCATTGCGATTCCATATGAGTGCAGACTATTTCAGCGAACTCTGAACAGGATACTTCGATGGCGTCGTCCATCAACCTCGCGAGATCATAGGTGACCTTTTTTGCGGAAAAAGCGGCCTCAAGACCCTTTACAATCCTCCTGGCCGCCAAGGACCAGCCCATATGATCGAGCATCATGGCTCCACTCATGATCAGGGATGAAGGGTTTACCTTGTCGAGTCCCGCGTATTTCGGGGCCGTACCATGGGTGGCCTCAAAGATAGCGTACCCTTCCTCATAATTGATATTTCCGCCCGGTGCCATTCCGATACCTCCCACCTGGGCGGCCAGGGCATCGGAGATATAATCTCCGTTCAGGTTCATGGTCGCGATCACGTCAAAATCTTCGGGCCGGGTCAGGGCCTGCTGAAAAAAGATATCCGCAATGGTGTCCTTTATCAGAATTCTTTCTCCGACCGGATCTCCTTTCATATCATCCAATCCGACGGTCCTTTCAGGATACACCTCCTTGGCCAATTCATATCCCCAATTTCTGAACGCGCCTTCGGTGTACTTCTGTATATTTCCTTTATGAACCAATGTAACGCTTCGCCGGTTATTATTCACCGCATAATCAATGGCCGCACGGATTAACCTCTTGCTTCCATATTCGCTTATGGGTTTGATTCCTATCCCCGAATCACGCCTGATCCGCCACCCATAATTATTTTCAAGGTAATGAATGAGTTCCAGCGTCCCTTTCCTGGCCGACTCCAATTCAAGTCCCGCGTAGACATCCTCGGTATTCTCACGAAAGACCACCATGTCCACCTTGGACGGCTTTTTTACAGGGCTCGGGACACCCTTGAAATATCTTACCGGCCGGACGCAGGCGTAGAGATCAAGTGTCTGTCTCAAGGTTACGTTAAGGCTCCTGAATCCTTCACCCACCGGAGTTGTCAGGGGGCCCTTGATCCCGATCCTGTATTTCATGAATTCGTCGATAGTTTCCTGCGAGAGCCATTTACCGGTTTGATGAAATGCCTTCTCACCCGCGAGGACTTCCTTCCATACTATACGGCGTTTCCCCTGCCAGCAGTTAGCCACCGCGTGATCAATGACCTGCGACGCAGCTTTCCATATATCCGGGCCGATACCATCCCCTTCAATGAACGGTATAATCGGTTTATCAGGAGCCTTAAAAGTCCCATTTGAAAAGGAAATCAATTCTTTTTCCAAAACAGCTATCTCCTATAATCTGTTTGTCCCATCGGAATGTCCAAACAACTCCATTATATCATTATTATATATACAATATCAATTTCGGTAACACTTTAGCCTTTTGAAAAGGACTAAATACTTACCAATTTCGCATTTTTCCAGCGACGAGATTAGACAGGCGCGGACCCTATTCCCGGTTGAGCCGGGACAAATGGTAAACCGGATTGAGAAGAAAAAACAAAGGCTGAGGAAAAGGCATTGACAATGCCTGAAATCATAAATTATCATTAAAATCAAATGGTATCATATGGATTTTGAGAAACACTCCATGATTTAACGTTTTCTCGATCATGACGGTATGCTTGAAGAAGTAGAAAGAATACCGGCTCAGGCGGTTTATTGGGGTCGCCTTGAGCCTAAAGCCGGAGATCGTCTGTATTGTCAAGAAGGAACATCTCCATGGAAAGGGCATGATCCTATAAATGGGAACCGCGGGATTCATGAAGGCCGTTGAGCATGTTAGGAATGCGTCTTTGAGGTTACACCCACATTTTCCACTTCCGAGCATTTAAAGACCAAGGAAAGCGAATGATTATTGCTGGATTGAAACTTACCCTTTTGGGTATGGGGACCGTTATATCTTTCCTCCTCCTGCTTTTTCTAATCGTCACACTCTCTTGCAGGTTTTTATCAGCCTGGAGCGAAAAAGAACTCATGACGATAGAAATATCAAAGCAGGAAAAGGAGAAGGAAGTCCCCCCGGCTCAAGCGGATGAGATACTTGTAGCCGTCATCAGCGCAGCTATTGAGGCCTACCGTTCCCGCGCTTAGATAGAATTGGAGACCGGGCGAGCTCAGATGTTAACAATGGGAAATGCGACTTTTTCTCTCCTGCAGCTCAGGAAATATGATTTAAGGGAAAAATGGTCTCATTGAAAGGATTCTATTAGGAGAAGATCTACTTATGATGAAAAAAATACGGTTTATGGATACATCTCTTCGCGATGGGTTCCAGTCGGTCTTTGGAGCCCGGGTGCTGACAGACGATTTTATCCCTGCTGTTGAAGCCGCTGTTCATGCGGGCATAGAGTACATGGAGGCAGGGGGTGGCGCCCGGTTTCAAAGCCTTTTTCTCTATTGCGGGGAATCCGCCTTTGACATGATGGATCGATTTCGCAAGGCGGCGGGTCAGAAAGCAAGCCTCCAGACCTTAGCCAGGGGTATAAACCTGGTTGCCCTTTCGGCCCAGCCAAAGGATATGATCGATCTGCACGCAAGAATGTTTAAAAAGCATGGAATTACGCACATCAGGAATTTCGATGCCCTGAACGATGTTCGGAATCTCATTTACTCGGGGCAGTGTATAAGCAATGCCGGCCTCCATCACCAGGTGTGCGTAACGATGATGGAATTGCCCCCCGGTTGTACCGGCGCGCATGATGTAGAGTTCTACATGAAGACGGTTCGAGAGATCCTTGATTCAGGCTTGCCCTACGATTCCATATGTTTTAAGGACGCCTCTGGCACCTCAAACCCCAGAAAAGTGCATGAGACCATCAAGGCCGCTCGAAAATTCCTCGGCGATGAAGCGGTTATATGGTGGCATACTCATGAAACGGCCGGAGTAGGAATCACTCAGTGCAAGGCGGCCATTGAGGCAGGATGTGACGGGCTTGATCTTGCTCGAGCCCCCCTGTCAGGCGGTACATGCCAGCCTGACATTCTTTCCATGTGGCACACGATCAAGGACACGCCCTATACCCTTGACATTGATGCTATCAAGATAATGGAGGCCAACAATGTCCTGAAAGAGTGCCTCAAAGATTATTTTTTTCCTCCTGAGGCGAGACAAGTTTCCTCCGAGGTCCTCCTGTCCCCCATGCCCGGCGGCGCCTTAACATCCAATACCATGATGATGCGAGACACCGGGACACTGGATCTGTATCCTAAGGTGATTGAAGCCATGACCGAATGTATAGAACGCGGAGGGTTCGCAACATCCGTCACACCCGTATCGCAGTTCTACTTCCAGCAGGCCTTTTCCAATGTAACACAGGGGCCATGGGAAAAAATTACAGACGGATACGGCGAAATGGTCCTTGGGTATTACGGCAGAACCCCAGTAAAACCGGATCCGGAAATTGTGCAGTTAGCGGAAAAACAGCTCGGAAAGCCCGTTTTCGAGGGCGATCCTCTTGAAATCTTAGAACCCGGTATTCCCAAGGCAAAAAAGATCCTTGAAGAGGAGGGTCTGCCGGTTACAGATGAAAATATTTTTATTATCGGGGCCTTGGCAACACCGGGAGGCAACAAGGGTTTAGATTATTTGAAGGGAAAAATGTCCATCAACATCCGAAAGGTTTCCCATGAGCCGGAGAAGGAAGAAGCAACAAGGGTGAGTAGTCAACCACCACCCGTTGAAAGGAAATTACCCGCCAGTTACACAGTAACTGTGGCAGGCAATGCCTATCAGGTCATGGTGGAAGAATCCGCCGAGCAGGTCGACACTTCCAAACCTGCACCAAAAATAACTGTGAAACCTGGCGCTTACACTGAAATCAAGGCAAAATTACCGAGTATCGTCTCCGCAATCTTTGTTAAAGTGGGAGATCATGTGAAAAAAGGCGATAAACTCCTGATTCTCGAGGCCATGAAAATGGAGACTTCTGTCGTGGCTCCTACCAACGGCACCGTGATAACCATTGAAGTTGAAAAAGGGGAGGTGGTAAAATCCGGGCAGATATTGGCAACCCTTTCTTGATCCGGAAGAATTCGCTATGAGATACAGAAAGGCAATATTCTCTATTATGCTACTCATGCTCTTGGCTCTACCCCAAGCTGCCCGGGCGGAGGGACAAAAACCGGCCGAATCTATCCGTATCGAAACCCTGCCCCCTTTTGGCGATATGCTTATTGATTTCGGCAAAACAACAGGGATCTACAATATCCTTTTTCCGGCCAATGGAAAATGGATCGACGGGGCCGGACGTATAGTGATGGTCGGGATCGGCCTCCTGCTGTTATTTCTCGCCATCCGGAAGGAATTCGAGCCCTTGATTCTTGTACCCATGAGTTTCGGATGTATCCTGGCAAATATCCCTGTTTCAGGACTAAATGAACCCGGGGGCATACTTTACTCTATTTACGAAATCGGCATCAAGACAGGCGTACTTCCGCTCCTTGTCTTTATGGGCATCGGCGCCCTGTCCGATTTCGGCCCTATGATAGCCAATCCGAAAACCGCCCTTCTGGGGGCTGCGGCCCAGTTTGGGATCTTTACAACCATCATAGGCGCCCTGATATTGTCAGAAGTGGTCCCGTGGATCCATTATGACCTTCTCGACGCGGCATCCATAGGAATCATCGGCGGGGCTGACGGACCCACCGCGATTTTCCTCTCCAGCCGGTTATCTCCCGGTTTACTCGGTGCCATTGCGATCGCGGCCTATTCCTATATGGCCCTGGTTCCCGTAATTCAACCGCCAATCATGAGGCTTTTCACGATCCATAAAGAGCGCAAAATCCGCATGGACCAGCTACGATATGTGGGTAAACTGGAAAAAATCCTCTTCCCACTAATAGTACTTGGATTGTGTCTCATATTACTTCCTTCGGCGTCTCCCCTCATAGGCTTTTTCACCTTTGGAAACCTGATGAGGGAATGTGGCGTTGTGGAACGTCTTTCTAAAACCACACAGAACGCCTTGATTAACATCGTAACAATTTTTCTTGGTCTGGGGGTTGGGTCCCGATTAACTGCGGAAAATTTTCTGAATCCGGGAACAATTGGAATCCTGCTTCTTGGGGCTTTTGCCTTTTGCGTGGGCACGGCATCAGGAATCTTGATGGCCAGGTTTATGAACCTGTTTTCAAAAACCAAGATTAATCCGCTCATAGGCTCCGCCGGTGTATCCGCTGTCCCAATGGCGGCACGGGTAAGTCAAAAAATGGGGATTGAAGCGGATCCCGAAAACATGCTCTTAATGCACGCAATGGGGCCGAACGTTTCCGGGGTGATAGGCTCGGCCGTTGCCGCGGGGATACTGTTGACATTGAAAGATTTGGTAAAAATATAACATTTCGAGGAATAGGCAGATTCCCTAAACATCCCTCTTGCCCCGTTTGAAAGAGTGGTGACGATCGGTATTTATGTATGAGAATCGGAAAAGCCAGATTTAAGGAGGGAATCAGTGACCATAAGAGTATTGATGACACGGAAGCTACCCTACTTGGTACAAGGGGAGGAAATGGAATTATTGCCGAAGATTTCTTCAATATTAATCGAGTTACGATCCATGGCCTTTCGCCAGCCTGGATATATTTCAGGCGAGACCATGCGCAACATGAATGATCATCACGAATATCTGGTCATCAGTACCTGGAAATCGATCGAAGACTGGGAACATTGGTTTGCAAACCCGAAAAGAGAAGAGCTTGAAGGCAAGATAGACGCGCTTACGGGGACACATACTGAATACAAGATTTATTCATATGATTAATCACGCATAATCCTTTTTCACTCGTCTTGTGATCATCTCCTTCTGTGCTTTATGGTGACCATAGGAAACGGATACCCTGATCCACCATCAAGATGTCATCTGCGGCGTATTGCTCATACGCCTCAGTCGTCGCTCCTCGCGCTCCCGCTCTTGAGCGGGATTTCGCAGGCTCAACTTGCAGACATCTAACACCTCGATGGTGCCCAGGGTTGAACAAAAATCCACAACAATTACTGCTAGTGCGGGAATTTGATGGTAGATTTTGGGATAAAGGGAGAAACATATGTTAGTCCTGAAAAAGGGGGTTGATGCCCTCGCAGAAATCGGGGGTATTAAAAACCTGAATGAAACAACAGCCCTTTTTAAAAAAAAGTGCGACCGTGAGAATCTGACCAAATTGAACAATATAGGTAACGAAGAAGTACTGCTCAGAATCGCGAACGCGATTTCAATGATCGATCCTGATTCAGTCTTTGTAAATACCGGATCAGGTGCCGATATTCAGAAAGTCAGGGAAATGAGCATTGAAAAGGGAGAGGAACAGCCCCTGGCGTTGAAAGATCATACCATACACTTCGATCTCCCCCAGGAACAGGCTCGTATCATTGATAGAACCTTCTATATAGTCAACGAAGATGAAAAGACGAGTGTTCTTGCCAAAAAAATGTTTCGAAGCGAGGCCAATGAGTATATTGAAAAACATATGCATGGCATTGGAAAGGGAAAGGTACTTCTTATCGGATTCTACAGCAGGGGCCCCGTTGGATGCCGGGCCTCTATCCCCGCTATTGAGATTACGACATCAGCCTATGTCATGCACTCCGCTAACATCCTCTACAGAAACTCTTATATTCGATTTGGCGAGGAGGCGAGGAATAAAGGCTTTTTTCTTACAAATGTCCACAGCGAAGGGCCGAACAGACCCGAAGATCTGCCGAACGCCAGGGTATTTATGGACAGGAGCTGGCTTACAACCTACTCGATGTTCTGTACCTATGCCGGCAATACCCTTCTTTTGAAAAAAGGGAATCATCGATTCGCGGTTGACCTTGCCACCTATTTACGAAAAGGCAAAAAGATATCTGAGCACATGTTTATTACGGGTTTAACCGGACCAGGGGGAAGAAAAACCTACTTTGCGGGCGCGGCTCCTTCAGGTTGCGGGAAGACCACAACGGCGATGGTTGGAACCGATTTTATCGGCGATGATCTCGTGCGGCTCTGGATCGCCGACGACGGGACATTACGGGGTATCAATCCTGAAATCGGGATTTTCGGGATTGTTCAGAACGTTAGCCGGGAAAGTGATCCCTTTTTAATGAAATGCCTGAGGGAGGAGGGCACGGAAGTTATCTGGTCAAATGTGCTAATTGACGATAACAGGGTTCCCCATTGGGTTGGAAACGGCGAGGAATTGCCGAAAAAGGGTTTCAACTTTCAAGGAGAATGGTGGGAGGGAAAGGTCGATGAAAATGGAAGACCCATTCCCCTTTCTCACCCCAACGCAAGATGCACCCTTTCAAACAGTGCTATTGGAAATTATAATGCGAATGCTGCTGCAGATCCAAAGGGTGTTGAAATACATGTAATAACATACAGTGGTCGTGATTCGGATACCATGCCCCCGGTTTGGGTAGCCAAAGATCCCGATGCGGGGGTCATCATCGGCGCCTCCATTGTCTCCGCCGCAACGGCCACCGAGGTCGGCGCGAAGGGAGTGCGCCGACAGCCCTGGGCCAACGCGCCTTTTATACCGGGTCCTCTCGCCGATTATATGGATGCCCAATTCGCTTTCTTCAATTCCGATAATCTGAAAAACAAACCCATTATGGCGGGCCTGAACTACTTTTTAACCCACGGTGCTCGAGGAGGATCCGGCGATAGACTTCTTGGAGAAAAACGTGACGTGAAGGTCTGGCTAGGCTGGCTTGGAAGGAGGGCGAACGGCGATGTTGATGCTATAGAAACCCCTATCGGATTTATCCCCAAGTATGAGGATCTGAAAGAACTTTTTGCGGAGATTGAAAAGGAATATCCTAAAGACCTGTACGACAGGCAGTTTGCGATTTACCCGGATAACATTATTGCCAGGATAGAGCTTCAGGAAGATGCCTATAGAAAAGAAGAGAACATCCCTTCCAAAGTGTTTGATATTTACGATGAACAGAGAAGGGGTCTGGAAGACCTGAAAGCGAGATACGGCCCTGTCGTTTCCGTTGAACAGCTTATGGAAGGCGCAAAATAGAAACAGGGAAAAAAATGGGCATATTGGACGGAAAGGTGTGCATTGTAACGGGAGGGGCGGGCAGCATTGGATCGGAAAGCGCCCGGCTCCTGCTGGAGGAAGGCGCGAAAGTCATGCTGGTCGATAATAATGAAGCTATTTTAAAGGAAGCCCTGGGTAAGATCGGGGGCTCTCCGGATTCGGTCGCTTCAACAGTTGCCGACGTATCCGACACGTTGCAAACCAAGAATTATATCGACCGGACTGTCGAGAAGTGGGGAAAGATTGACGTCCTTTTCAGCAACGCGGGGATAAGCGGAGTGATTAAACCCGTTACGGAATTCCCTGAGGAAGTCTTCGACGCTGTCCTGGCGGTAAACGTTCGCGGTTCCTTTCTGGCATGCAAATACGGCCTCCCCAGGATGAAGGACGGGGGAAGCATCATAATAACCTCAAGCGTTGTCGGCGTGACGAGTGACCCGGGCATCTGCGCCTACGCCACTTCAAAGCATGCCCTTATCGGTCTGATGCGGACCGTGGCGAAAGAGGCGGCAGGCCGGAATATACGTGCCAATGTCCTGTGCCCCGGACCGGTCGCCAACGCGTTTCAGGCCAATGTGGAGGTCGGATTGAGCACCGCCATCGGAAAGGATGCGACGGAATTCCTCGATTCGGTTATTCCCCTTGGACGCCACGCCAATGCCGGGGAAATCGCGAGAATGGTCCTTTTCCTTGCGTCCGACCAGAGCAGCTTTTCGACAGGGAGTATTTTCATGGCCGACGGAGGAATGAGTGTTTAGGTCTCTGTTTAAGCTAAGATCTTATGATACCCCGCGCGGTCGATATCTTCAAAAATCATAACTTCTCAATAAGTCCGTGTAAATATGACTGGATTCCGGCCTGCGCCGGAATGTCGTCAACTGAAGCATATTGTCATTCCCCTGTTTTCACAGGGGCAGGCTCTGCGAAAGCAGAAATCAAGGAATTTTCGAAACTGTCGCCTAAATTAAATATGCCCGGATTTATTGAGAAGTTGCTGGGAAAAGATCAATTTAATGAGGGCTCAAAGAGCCCTTGTTGATCATAACTCTTGCCAGGTCAAACTGTCTCCCTGGCCTTTAGCACGTATGGATCCGGAGTCCATCACGCCACTCGAAGATTCTGATCCAGGATCGGGGCCACCCCAAAAAAGGAAGGGCGATTAAAAAAATGCCTTCAACCTTCCGGCTGTGTCTTACTTTCTTCCAGATATCGCCGTCATTCCCGTCCCTTCCTTATGGCCAACCAATTATCCTAATGGTTTCTATCAATCCTACCTTCACTGGATAAATAGTTGCAAAACATTTAAGCCACAAATTCGGTATATTGGATTTTAAAACGAGTTGTATTATAATGATCAGACTTTAGCGACCCGTGTTTCATTATCATTAACCTGGTGTTTTTGTTCTGATAATCAATCTTAAAGAGGCATGTTTTTATAAGGACAAAGAAAATGTCAAAAACAAGGGATACGAAAAAGGAAACAAAAAAGAAGGCGAGCAAGACATTAAAGGAAAAAAAGCAGGAAAAGAGGGAAAAGAAGAGAGAAAAGAAGTCTTTAATTGACTGATAATGATTTATTTCAGCTCAATGCACGGCCGGGAATCCTGCCTATAACCTGATTTTTACTTGACTTCATGACGGTTTTGCCCTAAAAATATCTTCCTAAGTTCGGGTGCTCCAGAGGGAGCTTAATAGGGAACCCCGTTAAAATCGGGGACGGGCCCGCCGCTGTAACCCCTCCCTTCTTCCATAATTGGGAAAGGGAACTCCATTAGCCGTTGTGAGCCACTGTTTGAATTCATTCGAATGGGAAGGCCGCTAAGGGGGAGGGGGAGTCAGAAGACCTGCTCGGACCGGAAGCTTAAACTTCGCGGATAATGTTTTGCTTTCACAGGGATCTTGAGGATAAAAAAGGGATATCCCCGGATCGAGATGATCGGTCCGGGGTTTTTATTTCCGGACCCGGAGTAATTCTTTAAACCGGAATAGGAGGGAGTGTAATGAAGAAGTATGCGGTCGCTTTTATTATTTGTGTTTTCATGATCATTCCGGCGATCGGTCAGGCCGATGATGGCAGGAAACCGGATGAGTCGGTAAGAACGCTCGAGACCGTTGTCGTTACCGGGATAAGAACGGAAGAGGCCATTGAAAAGGTACCCGCGAATATCACGGTTATCGACCAGGAAGACATTAAAGAATCGAACGCAAAAAACGTTGTGGATCTTCTCAAGTATGAAGGAGGAATTTTTGTAAAAGATCTGCTGGGAAACGGAAAGTCTTCACAGGTAGACCTCCGGGGGTTTGGAGAGACGGGTCCCTATAACACCCTTGTCCTAGTGGATGGAAGGCGAGTGAATGAGATTGATCTCAGCGCAGTCGATTGGGCCCAAATTCCTCTCGAACAGATCGATCACATCGAGATCCTGAGGGGAACGGGAACGGTTTTATACGGAGATAACGCCGTGGGCGGGGTTATCAATATCATTACAAAAATTCCTTCGAAAAAGTTCACCTTCTCAGGGGGTGCCGTCGCCGGGAGTTACGGCCGAAACAAGGAACAGATTTCGGTCAGTGGCGGAGGTCAAAACATAGGGGCCGATGTAACAGCGAGTTATGATTCCACAGAGGGCTATCGTGAAAACGGAGAATACCGCACCAAAGATGTGGGAGGCAAAATCATTTATGATCCCTTTGAGGCACTTCGTCTTAATTTGCGAGGGTCTTATCATTCGGACGGATATGGGCTTCCCGGAGAACTCTCGGAAGATGAAGTGGCAATGAATAGAAGAGGAACGATAGCCCCCTTTAACGGGGCGGAATCAAGGGACGGATACCTCAGCCTCCGGGGAGATCTTGATTTGAATGATTATGGAAATATTATCGCGGACTTTTCCTATCGAAAGAGGGACATAGAGAGTCAATTCATTAACTTCACTTCGGAATCAAGAAGTCAGTTGAAGACCAGGGGCTTTACTCCGAGATACGTCTGGGATGGAGAACTGATGGGCCGGGAGAACACGTTCATCGCGGGGGTAGATGTCTACCTGTCCGAACTTGATGGCGAATCCTACTTTGGAACCCCGATCGCGTTGACAGGTATTTCGAACATCGAAAAAAAGACAGCCGGGTTTTACTTTAATAACGAAATGTCCCTTCTGGATAAGCTGATTTTGTCAATTGGGGCGCGGCGGGAACGGGTTCGATACGATCTTAAGCAGACGGATCTCACGGGTTTTTTCGCACCCCTGGATGCCAGGTTGACGCAGAGGGAAAACGCCTACAGCGCCGGCCTGACCTACCTCTATAAAGAAAAATCATCCATATTCGCGCGAACCAACCGCAGCCTTCGTTTCCCCCTAACCGACGAGTTAATCGTATTTGACTTTGTTAATGGTCAGATCAATGCGAATCCTGATCTTAAGCCTCAACGGGGAACACATTATGAAATCGGAGTGAGGCACCGGTTCACCCCCGGTTTTCAAGGCAACCTGACCCTGTATCGCGCCAAAATCAAAGACGAAATTTTCTTTAACAAGCCCGTTTTTACCAATGAAAACCATCCCGAAACACTTCATCAGGGGATGGAGATCGGAGGAGAGGTGGATATTGTAAAGAGATTGACCCTCTTCGGGAACTATACTTATACCCGGGCTGAATTCGAAAAGGACCCCTTCAAAGGCAAGGAACTCCCGGGTGTTCCAAGGCACAAGGCCAACCTGGGGCTCCGAATTCATGATTTTTTCAGGGGAGCCGTATTGTCAGCGAACTATAGATATACAGGAACCAGTTATTTAATCAGCGACCTCGGCAACGATTATGAGAAACTTGATGATTACTATTCTATTGATATGAAGCTCTCCTATAAATGGAGGCGTGTAACGGCCTTCCTCGGTGTAAACAACCTTACGAATGAGGAATACTCGGAATACGCGGTCATCGGACGTACCCCTGTTGTGCGCACATTTTATCCTTCGCCGGAGAGAAACTGGGCGGCGGGATTGGAGATGACCTTTTAATCTTAAAAATATTACGTTCGGGGGGTAAACAGGGATTGGGTAAGGCGATCATGTTTTTAGGCACGGGCAGCGATGTCGGCAAGTCAATAGCCGTGACGGCCTTCTGCAGGATATTCAGGCGTCGGGGTTACAGGGTAGCGCCCTTCAAGGCCCAGAATATATCCAATAATTCCTATGTCACCATGGAAGGTGGAGAGATTGGCAGGTCACAGGTCGCCCAGGCCGAGGCCGCGGGTCTCATACCTTCCGTTCACATGAATCCTGTTCTCCTCAAGCCCTCCGGAGATCAGGGATCCCAGATCGTCCTTCACGGAAGGTCCGTCGGGACCACAGCAGGAGGCGACTACAACGAACTGAGACCCCGGCTGAAGGAGGCGGTAAAGGAGTCCTACGAGCGACTTGCCCGGGAATATGATCTGATCCTGATGGAGGGGGCAGGTAGCTGCTGTGAGATGAATCTCAAGGAGAGTGATTTTGTCAATCTTCCCCTTGCCAGGGCTTTTCATGTCCCTTGTATTCTTGTGGCGGATATTGACCGCGGGGGTGTCTTTGCTCAGATTATCGGAAGCCGCCTCCTCATGACACGAAAGGAGCGGGAGCTTTTGAAAGGATTCCTGATCAATAAATTTCGGGGATATCCCGAACTCTTTTCATCCGGTGTGGATTACATTGAGAAAAAGACCTCCAGGCCTGTTTTCGGTGTCATTCCTTTTATTTATGATATCCGCATTGATTCGGAAGACTCCGTGGCCGTTCAGGAGGATAGACGCCTTCCGCGACCCGTGGGATCCCGGAGCATAAATATCGGCGTGTTAAGACTTCCGGCAATTTCCAACTTTACGGATCTGGAAATCCTTGATTTGGAAAAAGACGTGGTCGTCAATTACCTGTCAAGCCCGAAAGAACTGTCGAACGCATATGATTGTCTCATTCTGCCCGGCACAAAAAATGTTATGGAGGACGCCGTCTGGCTTTCCAGAAGGGGCTGGAAAAGGGCGATAACCGGGTTCGCGGGTGCCGGGAAGAGGGTATTCGGTATATGCGGCGGGTACCAGCTTCTCGGGAAAATCATAAAAGATCCTGCAGGAGTGGAATCGGATCGCGAAGAGGTCAAGGGTCTTGATCTTTTGCCCGTCGTTACCATCCTGAAGAAGGATAAGGTGGTTCGAAAGGTAACGGGAACTTGCCTGACGAATAATAAAAGGATAAAGGGGTACGAGATCCATATGGGGGAAAGCAGGATCCTCAAGGATGTCGGGGAACCCTTTCTCAGGATCCGCGAGCAGCGAGGAGGATCATGGCCGGATGGCTGGAGTGTGAACAAGGGCCGGGTCTCCGGGACCTATGTACATGGGATTCTTGATTCTCCTGGTTTTAGAGGAGACTTCCTGAACTGCATACGGAAGGCCAAGGGACTCAAACTCAGGTCATCAGGCCGGGGAAAAAGATCAGGGTTTAAGTGGTACGACCGGTTGGCGGATCACTTCGAAGAGAATTGTGATGTGGAAAAGATCATTCAGACAGCATTTGATGGGCAAAAAGATGTTTACATTCAAACCGGATGAGGGTTGCGTCCTTGTTATCGGCGGCGCGAAGAGCGGAAAGAGCAGGATTTCTCTCGACCTGGGCAATAGGATTTCAAAAAGGAGAATATTTCTTGCAACTGCCCAGGCCCTTGATGGAGAGATGAAGGAGAGGATAGAACGGCACAGGAAGGAGCGTGGGGGAGACTGGGTAACGGTGGAGGAGCCCCTGGAGATCGTTGCCAGGATCCGTGAGCATGACTCGAAGGATACCGTTATCCTCGTTGATTGTCTAACCCTGTGGTTAAATAACCTTTTCATGAAATACGGCAATTCCCTTCAACGGGTTGAATCTTCCATTGATGACCTGATAAACGCATTGCGTAATACAAAGGGTGTAATAATCACTGTAAGCAATGAAGTGGGCATGGGAATCGTGCCCGATAATGAGCTGGCCCGGGTCTATCGAGACACGGCAGGTTCCCTGAATCAGAGAATCGCCGGAATAGCGCGCAAGGTCGTGATGGTAGCGGCAGGCATACCCATGGTACTCAAGGACGAGTGAAGGAAAGGATTTCAGGTTTCGGGCCTTCGCCGCGCCATAGCGGCTAGGATCGCGCAGCCGGGTTTCAGGTGTCAGAAGGAAAAAGAGCCGGTTCTGAAACCTGAACACTGAACCCTGGTAAAATAGACTGCTTTGGGGAATAGGAGTTTGGAATCCCAAAACAGGCTTGTTTATAGGAAAGGGGATATATTCAATGTGGGAACAGGCTTTGAAACAGATTAAACCGGTTTCCGAAGAATGGCTGAAAAGTGCCTGGGCCAGGCTTGATGATTTGACCAAACCCCGGCGTAGCCTGGGATTCCTGGAGGAGATCGCTGCCCGGGCAGTTGCAATCCGGGAAGAAGACAGGCCCTCGGTTGCGAAAAAGGATATTTTTATATTTGCAGGTGATCATGGTGTGGTCTCAGAAGGAGTAAGCGCCTATCCCCAGGAAGTCACCGCTTTGATGGTCCAGAATTTTCTTTCGGGAGGTGCAGGAATCAATGTCCTCGCGCGCTGTGCCGGTTCCAGCGTCAATATCATCGATATAGGGATGAAAGAAGAGCTTAAGGATGCCGAGGGGCTGATTCAAAGAAACGTGAAAAGGGGGACCGGTAACATTGCCATAGGACCTGCCATGACCCGCGAAGAGGCGGGGAAGGCAATCAACATAGGAATTGAGATGGCGGCCGATTCCCATAAAAGCGGGACCGTCATGATTGCTACCGGAGAGATGGGTATAGGAAATACGACCCCGTCCGCGGCCGTTCTGGCCGCCCTGCTACCGGCTGAGGTGATGGATGTAACCGGTATCGGTACGGGTCTCGATGCCGAAGGGCTTAAGCATAAGGCAAAGATCATTGAGAAGGCCCTTGATGTAAATAAGCATAGTCTTGGGGATCCTATCTCCGCGCTTGCCGCCGTCGGAGGACTTGAAATCGCTGGAATCTGTGGTCTCTGTCTCGGAGGGGCGGCAAGAGGCATGATTGTAGTCGTAGACGGTTTTATATCAAGCGCCGGGGCCCTTGTTGCCATGCGGCTGGCGCCCAAGATAAAGGATTACCTGTTTTTCTCCCATGTGTCCGCCGAGAGGGGACACCGCACCTTTTTTGAAATGGAGGGACTGCGTCCTATGTTGGATATGAACCTCCGTCTTGGAGAAGGTACCGGCGCAGCGCTGGCCATGCAGATTATCGAGAACGCCGTAAAGATCCATAATGAGATGGCCACTTTTGAAGAGATGGGAATAAAACCGGGGGCCTGACGGCTGGTCGCTGAGAGCCCCAATCAGGAGTTTTTGATTTCCGGATGGATATCCAATGAAGGTTGTGCTGATTTCCCCGGGGCGATAACTGACTGAAAATTCACCTGCCATAGCGGGATAAAACCGAAATACCGGTTTTATCCTCATTAAAACAGCTATCGCCCCGAAGAAATTTGCATAACCGGTAAAATCTACAGAACTCAGAATAAAAATGGGATGGAATTGCCGACGATCATTTCCATACACGGGCTATCCAGCGCCTTCAGGACCTTAACGGTTGTTCCGCTACCGGTCAGAGAGAGTAAGGATCTTTCCTCCTCACTCCCATGGTTTCCCGTGGTCGGTCTTTTTATGGGGTTCATTCTCTGGGGGATCGCGTTCCTCTGGAGGCTGATGCCTTTCGGTCAATGGGCGGCAGGGGCGGCCATAATACTCCTGATATTTGAGACAGGATTTACGCGCGGCCTGCATCTGGATGGGTTGGCCGATTGGGCGGATTCCCTCGGGGGTCTTCACACCAGAGAAAAAAGACTTGAGATAATGAGAGACAGTAAAGTGGGGGCCTTCGGGGTCATGGCCCTGATAATCTTACTGATCGCCAAATGGGTCCTATTTGAAAGAATCATTTCATCCGAATCCATGATCTGGTTCATTCTCATACCCGTTATTTCAAGGGATATGCTGGTCGAACTGATTACCACTTTGCCCTATGCAAGATCGGGTTCCGGCATGGGGAAGGCCTTTGTTGAAGGGGCCTCCCAAAAACATCGATGGATCTCCCATGCCTTCTGCCTGATCTTTTGCATCCCCTTCGGTCCTCTTGGCCTGATCTTTTGGGGATTGGCCTTTATCGTGACACGGATTTTCGGAAAGAGGTGCCGGAAGGCGTTCGGCGGTATCACGGGAGATCTCATGGGAACCGAAAATGAAATGATAGAATGGATTCTCCTTTTCCTGTGTGCCGTCCCGGCAGGAAGGGTCTTGGGTTATACGGGTTGGGGATGGATGTTGTTTTGAGGATAAGCGTATTAAAATTTTTCAGGCATAGACAATTTTAGATGGGGCAGGCATATAAGATTGGACCGATGATGAAATTACGGCACCCTATTTTAATTGTAATCTCTTTTCTCACGATAGGCCTATGTTCCTATTCACATGCCGATACCTTCATGGACGCCCTTGGAAGAGAGATCACCCTGGAAAAGCCCCCTTCACGGATAATTCCCCTGGCCCCGAGTCTTACCGAGATACTCTATTACTTGGGGCTTGGTGACCGGGTTGTTGGCGTCACCAAATTCAGTTATTACCCGCCCGAGGCCGCGGAGAAACCCAAGGTCGGAAGCTATATCGACCTAAATGTGGAAAAGATCATAAGCCTTTCTCCTGATATCGTTATAAGCACTGTGGATGGAAATCAGCCCGGGGTTATTGAACTTCTTGAAATGGCGGGAATCCGGGTCTTTATTGTCAACCCCCGAAACGTGCATAAGGTGATCGAGACCATTACTGAAATAGGAAAACTGTGCGGGATTTCCGAAAAGGCGGAAAATTTGTCGCGCAAACTGAATATTCGTGTTGAATATGTGCGGGCACGCACGGAATCGATGGAAAGACCCCTGGTTTTTCTTCAGATTAATGTCATGCCTATCATGACGGTTAATAGAAACACTTTCCATAATGATCTTATTAACTTAGCAGGCGGCATAAACATGGCACAGGATGAACCCATTAACTATCCCCGAATCAGCCGGGAAGAAGTGATCCGGAGAAAACCAGATGTGATCATCATATCATCCATGGAAAGAGGCGGAAAATTCGAGAAGGCAAGGCAGGAATGGCTGAAATGGACTTCCATCCCGGCCGCAAAGAATAACCGGGTTTACCTGATCGATTCGGACCTGATTGATCGTCCTTCTCCAAGACTCGTGGATGGACTTGAAGCCATGGCGAGATTAATACATCCTGAAGTCATGGGGGAATGAAGGAAAATGCAGCCTCTAAAAGTCACGGTTACCCTTAAGCGGGTCCTGATGCTGACTCTTGGGATGTGCATCCTGCTTATCGCCGTGATGATGCTGTCTCTTATCATAGGGACTGCTGATGTCTCTCTGAAACAGGTATTTGATCTTTTCACCGGAAACCTGCCCATGGAAGATCCATCCCGGCTGATCATCCTGAAGATCAGGCTCCCGAGGATTATACTCGCGGGTCTTGTGGGGTTTGCCCTCTCTCTCGGGGGGGTCGTGTTCCAGGCGGTGTTAAGAAACCCATTGGCGGATCCCTTTATCCTGGGAGTATCCAGCGGGTCGGCCTTCGGAGCGGTTTTAGGCATTTTATTAGGATTCACTTTTGGTTTGGGCATCCCTGTCATGTCCTTTGCCGGGGCGCTTTTTACCGTGTTCCTGGTAATGAC
>CAYTUL010000016.1:0-17227 GCA_964441135.1 uncultured Desulfobacteraceae bacterium
GGGGGATATCATTATAGATAATACAGGACCATGGACCAATGAATTCATGAAAAAACTGGGTGACGAATCGGTCGCGGTCCATAGTGAATTCGCCCGGGCCGTTAATTTTATAATCCCGAGGAGGATGTCCGAGTGTGCGGTGGGGTTGAGAGCCCATGGGAGAGGGGAAAAGACCGGTAAAAAAGGTCGTTTTCTGTTTTTTGTGCCATGGCGGGAAACCACGATGATAGGAACCTGGTATTTCTCGGGACATCATGACCCGGAAAGGCTTTCCCTCACAGAAAAGGAATGGGATCTATGCTTGAATGAGGCCATGGAAGCCTTTCCCGCATTAGAATTGGACCGCGATGAAGTAACTTTTGTGCATATAGGGAAAGTTCCGATGGAGAAAAACGTGTCATCGGGCAAGGAGATCAAGGTGGCACGTCATTATAAGATCCTGGATCTTTCCCGAATGGGTGGACCCAAGGGTGTCCTGTCGGTGGTGGGAGTAAAGTATACCACGGCGAGGGATGTTGCAGAGAAAACGATCAAACGTATTGCCAAGATAGCCGGAATAAAGTGGCGACGGGAGAATCGTTTAAAGGATGACTCCTTCCTCAAGGGTGGTGAAACGGGAGATTTTTCCCGGTATCTGGCACATTCCCTCGAAAGAAAACAAACAATCCTCCCGTACAGGGCAATCCGACATATGGTCCAAAACTACGGTACGGAGCATGAAACGATCATGGGATTGATCGAGCATGAAGAGGAATTGGGCCGACTAATTCCCGGGTCGGAAGAGATCGTTCGTGGCGAGGTGGTCTATTCGATCATGAATGAAACACCCTATACCTTGTCGGATCTCATGCTTCGCCGGACCGATCTGGGAACTTGTAAAAGGCCGGAAAATGAGACGATTGAGTATTGTGCCGATCTAATGGCGAGTGAATACGGCTGGAGCGGACAGAAAAGACAGTCGGAGATCGCGGCTTTTTTAAAAGTATACGACCGGTTGGGTTCATTATCTCAAGCTACTGCATGACGCGACAAGATTATCTCGACCATTATTCAAATTGTATTAAGTTTTTGATCCATTAAAAAAAGACTGAAGGGATCTATTATGAATATCTTGATGATCGCTCCCCAGCCCTTTTACACCGAGCGAGGCACACCGATGAATGTGAGATTGCTGTGTCAGGTGCTTGGCAACGCCGGCCATTCCATTGACCTGCTTGTCTTCCCCACCGGTCAGGACCTTAAGATAAAGAATGTGAGGATCATTCGCATCCCCAATCTATTCAAGGCAAAATCGATACCTATCGGACCTTCTCTTATTAAAATGGCGTTTGATATTTTACTCACTACTTTCAGCATGATACTGTGCCTGATAAAAAGGTACGAAGTTATCCATGGAATTGAAGAAGGAGGGTTTTTGGCCGTTGCATTAGGAAAATGTCTGGGAAAGCAATCCATTTTTGATATGGATTCCTCCATCTCCGAACAATTAAGATACAGCAAATTCATCAAGCAGCCGTTTTTTATAAAGCCCGTTATCCTTTTAGAAAAATTAGCCCTTGGGCACTCTTCCATGATTCTTACGGTCTGCAGCGCCCTGACCGAGAAGGCCAGGATGTTTTCTCCAAAAGGAAATATCGTTCAAATAGAGGATATCCCGCTTCTTGATATCAGTGAAAATAGTACCGATCGACTTACGGAAAAGATGATCTATGACTATGGCCTCGGGGATTCAAAACGCGTCGTGTACACGGGAAATTTGGAGGCTTATCAGGGAATTGATCTGCTCCTGGACGCCTGGGAAAAATTTCTTTCCCTTGAGGGGAACATCATAAAATCCGTCCTGGTCATTGTCGGCGGACCGGAAGATCGCGTTTCCCATTATAAAAGAATGACCGAAATCAGAGGGTTGACGAATTCCGTTTGCTGGATTGGGCCGAGGCCTTCAAATGAGATGGGGGCCTGGATGGAGATGAGTCATGTCCTGGTTTCCCCGAGGAGTGAGGGCGATAACACCCCGTTAAAGGTATACAGCTACATGAATTCAGGGCGTCCCATCGTAGCGACGAGAAGAAGAACCCATACTCAGGTCCTGGATGATACGACGGCCTTTCTGACGGAGCCTGAACACACTCAGTTTGCCGAGGCGATTTTCACGGTATTAAAGAATCCGGGATTAGCCCGAGAAAAGTCAGAGAAAGCAAGACAAACGGTTGAGGATAAATACAGTTACGGCGTTTTCAGGAAAAAGTTGATAAAAGCCTATGATGTTCTGAATAGGAAAAAGTCGATAAATATTTAATAAGCGAAAGAATATACTTGATGCAGTTATCAGAATTAGAAATCCCTACCCATAAAAACGATTCTCCTTTCGATATGGCTGATATTGAGACTTCATCAGAAGATTATGCGAAACGATTTTCAGGGGAAATCGGTAAATATTTTTTGGATCTACAGACTAAAATAACGCTGGATCTTATAAGGCCTTGGCCTGAAGCCCGTGTTCTTGATGTGGGTGGCGGGCATGCCCAGACCGCAGTTCCTTTGGTAGATCATGGTTACGCCGTAACTGTGACAGGGAGCAGCGAGGCGTGCCGCTACCGTCTTGACAAACTGTTAAGACCGGGTTCTTTTCAATTCCGATGTTGCCAAATTCCTCTACTTCCATTTGATGACAAATCATTTGATATCGTCTTGGCATACCGGCTTTTGCCGCATATTGAATCCTGGAAACGACTCATAGCCGAGATGTGTCGTGTTTGTAAATATTCTGTGATAATTGATTATCCGGATATACGAAGCTTTAATATCATCTCGAAACAACTATTTCACGTTAAAAAAAAAATAGAAGGCAACACACGTCCTTTCCATTGTTTCAAGCGAGGCGAGCTCTTGAATTGTTTTAAAAGGAACGGCTTTACCAGACCTATAATTAGACCCCAGTTTTTATTTCCGATGGCCTTCCATCGATCCCTGGGGAGGGTATGGATATCAAAAACCATTGAATTTATTTCCAAAACAATTGGGATTACACGTCTGTTCGGTTCTCCTATCATACTCAGGATTATCCGAAATGAGAGTTCTCTCGATAAGTATACCGCTATCGGTTTATTGAATCATTGAAGTATATTTTAACACCCCTGAAGGGAAATCTGCTAAGCGGAGGTTAGATATGAGAATCTTAGTTACAGGTGGAACCGGCTTTACCGGAAAAGCCTTAGTAAAAAGATTGATTGAAGAAGGACATAAGGTAGTCGCCCTTGATTATAAAGAGGGTTTGAAGACTGCGGAGATGAAAGAATGGGGAGCCGACATTGTAATAGGCAGTGTGATGGATAGACAAGCTATTGAAAAGTCGATGGTTGGGATTGATATAGTTTACCATCTGGCTGCTGCTTTTCGAGAATTAAATGTCTCGGATAAGTATTATGAGGAAGTAAATGTCGGTGGAACGAGAAACGTTATAGAAGTTGCCTTAGAAAATCAAGTCAGGAAATTCATCTATTGCAGCACATGCGGAGTACATGGAAATATCGATAATCCGCCCGGGGATGAAGATACCCCTATACAACCGGCTGATTATTATCAACGGACAAAATATGAAGCTGAGCCCATTGTGCATGAATACGGCAAAAAGGGGATGAAAACAGTGATTTTCAGGCCGGCTGCAATATACGGCCCTGGAGACCCTGAACGCTTTTATATGATTTTCAAGCGGGTTTCAAAAGGATCATTTCCAATGTTTGGAGATGGAAAAACATATTATCATCCGCTCTACATAGACAATCTGATCGATGCTTTCCTGCTATTACTGGAGAGTGGCAAAGGTGACGGAGAAACATATCTGATTGCGGATGAGGAATTCCTTGAGATTGAAAAACTGGTATTAAAGGTGGGAGAGGCGTTGGATGTAAAAGTCAAAATAACGCATTATCCTTTCGCTCCACTAATGATAGCAGGGTACCTCTGTGAAAAGATATATAAACCTTTTGGGATCAATCCCCCGATATTTCCACGTAGGGTAGATTGGTACAAACAGGATAGGGCCTTTAAAATCGAAAAGGCTAAAAGGGAGTTAGGGTATCATCCAAAAGTTGGAATCGAAGAGGGTTTAAAAAAGACAGCGGAATGGTATAAAGCAGAAAAATACATTTGAAGCCAGGTGAAAACATTGAACATCGTTTCTAAGTGAGGACTTTTTTATGTGCGGGATCGCGGGAATATTCTCAGACAATAATAAGGACGTTATCAAACAAATGACAAATACGATGGTACATCGGGGTCCTGATGAAGAGGGATACTATAATGATAAATTCATATCACTTGGGCAAAGGCGTTTAAGCATTATTGACCTTACAACCGGCAGGCAACCCATTTCAAATGAAAAAGATTCCCTCTATCTGGTGTGTAATGGCGAAATCTATAACAGTCCGGAGTTAAGGAAAAGATTAATGTCTAACGGTCACAAATTTAAAACATCAACAGATGTTGAAGTAATTCTACATTTGTACGAGGATTTCGGAAAGGAGTGCGTCAAGCATTTACGCGGGATGTTTGCTTTTGCTATCTGGGATAAAGAGAAAAAAATTCTATTTCTTGCCCGCGATCACATGGGACAGAAGCCACTTTTCTTTTATCATAACAGCGGGATTTTTCTTTTTTCTTCTGAAGTGAAGGCTATATTGGCCTCCGGGATAGTGAACCCCGAACTTGATATCGATGGTTTATGGCATTATATTTCGTTGAGATTCATTCCGGATCGTTACACTCTTTTTAAAAATATTCAAAAGCTTCCTGCTGCCAGCCTACTTGTTTTCGAAAATAATAAGGTACATCTCGAAAAATACTGGGACTTGAATTTTACCGATAAACTTCCTCATGACGAGAGCCGTATAGTGGATGAGTTGGATGACCTGCTATCGGAAACAGTTCGAATGCACCTTCTCAGCGACGTACGAGTTGGTGCCTTTCTTAGTGGAGGCATCGATTCGAGTACCGTCTCCGCAATGATGGCAAAAAGTAGTCGTGAAAAAATTCCATCATTCTCGATCGGTGTAGAGGAACAAAATTTTAATGAATTACCCTATGCCCGAATAGTGGCCCAACGATACGGCATGGAGACTCACGAAAAGACAGTAAAAGCGGATCTCATTCATTTGATTCCTTCAATGATTTATCATCTTGATGAGCCTGCAGACCCCTTTGGAGTCGGCGTCTATCTGGTCGCTCAGATAGCCAGCGAGCATGTCAAAGTTGTCCTCGGGGGTGATGGTGGGGATGAAAATTTTGCAGGGTATGATCGTTTTGCGGGAAATCGGTTTGTGGATTATTACTGTATACTCCCCGAATGGTTTCGCCGGTCTATAATGAAGAAAATTATCGAACGTATTCCGGAGTCTTTCGGGTACAAAAGTCTGGCTCAGAAAGCCTTATGGGTAAATGAAATGTCCATGTTTACAGGCGGGGATCGATATGCCCGCAGCATGAGCTATTTAAGGTTTACCCAAGAGGCCAAAGAACAGCTTTTTACCGATTCAGCGAAAGGCCGTATAGACGACTTTAATTCCATAGAAAAAATCCTTTGTTTTTTTAACTCCGAAAACGCGGATGAACTCGTTGATCGTATGCTTTACACCGATCTCATGACGCGTATGCCGGATCACCTTCTTGTCATTACAGACCGGATGTCCATGGCCCATTCCTTGGAGGGCCGTTCACCGTTAATCGATTATAAAGTAGTTGAATTTGCCGCCTCGATTCCGGCCGATATGAAATTGAAGGGACGCAATTTAAAATACATTTTGAAGAGGGTGGCGTCCCGATATCTTCCGCAGGAATTAATTCTACGTCAAAAACAAGGATTTGGATTTCCATTAGGGATCTGGATGCGTACTGATCTCAGGAAGTTTCTGATCAATTTGTTCAAAGAGTCCAGATTTATTCAATTGGAATTGTTTAACCGGCAGTATATGGACAAATTGCTCCATGAACATCTATCAGGTAAAACCGATCACAATTTTCGTCTTTGGATACTTCTGAACCTGGAGATGTGGTACAGGCTGTATTTCGAAAAGGAAAAACCTGCATCGATGAGAGAATGGATCGATGAACTAATGTATTAAGGGAAAACTAATGAAAAGTGCGTCCAGAATCTTTCAAAGGTACTTGATTCCCAGATTTATCGTTTCACTTTATTATCTGATGAGGGATCAATGCCTGGTCAGTTTACAGTCGAATGTTCAGTTAAGTAAAAAAATAACCTTCGGCAAGGGCACCGTCGTCAAGGCATTCGCTTCGGTCCAGACAAGCGGCGGCATGGTGAGCTTCGGAAGAAAATGTGCGATAAGCAATTTTAATCATATCAACGCCGGCGATGGATTCATTAAGGTCGGAGACTTCGTTCGAATTGGACCAAATGTTGCAATCCTTGGATCAGGGAGAAATTTTAAGGATAAAAACCTTCTGGTTATGGAGCAGGGATACACAAATACAGGAACGACAATTGGAAACGATGTGCTCATCGGCGCTGGCGCCACGATTCTTAACGGGTGTAACATTGGAGATGGTGTCGTTATCGGCGCCGGGAGCGTGGTTAACAAGGATGTTGAAGCCTATTCCATAGTAGCCGGGATACCGGCAAAGGTTCTCGGCCAGAGGAAATAACAACAGATATTTGTCCCTGCTAACACCTTCCTAAAACCTCCTTTTTTCGGTTTTCGATGATCTTAATTTTCTGGAATTACAATTTTCTCTAAAAAGAATCGATCCTGTACAAGAGGTGTCATGAGTGGGATACATATCATAATAAAAAGTGACTTTCGTCATATGAAAGGTGCAGCGTAATGAGAATTTGTCTGGATATCCGCTACAAGAAGGAAAGCGGCCCAAGTACGTATATCAAAAATTTGACCCCATTATTATTGAAAAAACAAAGATTTATCGAATATTTCATCATTTCAAACGGGCAACTGTCATTTGAGGATAAAAACATTGTCGAAGAATTCAAATTGGTTAAGCAAAATTCTTATCAGGAGTTTTTGTGGACACAATTCAGTCTGCCAAAGCTATTAAAAAAGTGGGAAATTGATATTTATCATAGTTTTAAACATCTCCCGCCTGTATTTTCAAACGTCAAAATTGTATTCACCATGGGATCGGTCGGAAGCTATACAGGTGATTACCCGTTGTCCTTACGGGAACGAATTTACTGGAAGCATTTTAGAAAGCTTTTGCTAAAGAAGGCGAAAAAAATTATCGCGATTTCAAAGCATAACAGAGATATTCTCATCGAGAGGGCCGGATTAAATCAGGATAGAGTCATTGAAATAAATCTGGGCGTTGAAAAGAAATTTCATCCGATTAAAAAGGAAGAAGTATTCGGTTACTTAAAATCAAAATACAATATAGATAAAATGTTTCTTCTCTGTGTTGGCAATGTAGTCCCTGTAAAAAACCATAGAACTGTAATTTCGGCCTATTGTAGAATGATTGAAGAATTCCCCATTGACCATGATTTGATCATTATTGGAGATTTATCCGATCCTTATGCCTTGAGGATTAAAAAAATAATCAATAGCAATAATAATTCAAGAAGGATTAAGCTCCTCGGATTTGTTAATAGAAATGATCTCCCCTATTTTTATAATGCTGCTCTGTGCCTGATTCACCCTTCATTCCATGAAGGATTATCAATGGTTGTATTAGAGGCAATGGCTTGTGGTACTCCAATCATTTGTACCGATAGAGGCGGTCTGCCAGATGCCTGCAGTGACACAGCATTGTACCTTAAAGACCCTGAGGATAAAGAACAACTAATGCACTATATAAAAAAGCTTATTAATGATAATGAACTATGGAATGAGCTAAGCGCTAGAAGCCTATCACAGGCTAAAAAATTTTCATGGGAATCTGCTGCTGAAAAAACTCTATCTGTTTATGAAAGCATAACTTAGTGATTAAAAAAATAATGAGAAAGAAAGAAATAAAGTTTTACTTAAAACTATCTGCTGGCTTGGTTTTACTTGGGGCCGTTATTTATTGGGTTGATTTTGGGAAAGTATTAAATCTTTTAAAGAGAATAGGATTTGAATATTTCGTGATCCTGCTTTTTATTTCAATCTTTGACAGAATACTGATGGCCTATAAATGGGGACTGTTGCTATGGGCTGATGATATCGAGATAAAATTGTTACATCTTGTAAGAGCATATTTTTATTCCGCTTTTGTCGGAATGTTTCTCCCTTCATCCATTGGAGGTGATGTTGTGAGATTTTGCGCAGTTAACAGTCGATATAATATACCGAAAGGACGACTGGCTGCTTCAATCGTTATTGAGAAAATCCTTGGTTTTTTTTCAATGCTTTTCCTTGGTTTTTTCGCAGCCCTTTGGATGTTATTTTTCGTCCGGAATAACAAAATTGGAGTACCGCTGCTTGTGTTATCCTCTTTGTTGGTAATCGTTATTCCATTGATTGTCTGGTTTTTTATAAGTGTTTTAAGATCTCATAAATTGAAGGCGAAGATTACGAAGCGTTTTCCAAGCTTGAAAGAAAAAGTGGAAAGAATGATTGAAAGCATTATTACCTATTCAGGAAGAAAACGAATTTTGGCTAAATTTTATTTCCTCTCGGTTCTGGAACAGCTATTCTCTGTCGCTTTCCTATATATCATGGCAAAGGCATTTTATATACATGTCGATATATTCCAAATATCCTGTGCTGTAATAATAAGCCTGATGCTGGCCCGGCTTCCTATCTCCATCGGGGGACTAGGTGTTCAGGAGGGAAGCTTTGCAGCAGTATTTAGTTTAATGGGCCTATCGGCCGAAGAGGGCCTCGCTATCAGCATTGGAGCAAGAGTCTTTGGCTTGATGTTTCCGTTGCCAGTCGTTCTATCCTATCTTTCAGAAAGCATTGGGGTTATAAAGAGAGCCAGGCAATTAAGAATGTAACATTCTTAAGAAAAGGATAGTTCTTGGGAATTCAAACCAATATGAGTCAGAGCTTTACTTTAAAAAAAACATTCACACGTGCATTCTTTATTCTTATTATTTCCCTGTTGATCTCAAAACCGGGGTTCTCAGAGGAGATCAAAGTGGGAAAACACGAAATTCTCGAACTGGTTTTCAGGGCAAAGGGTGAACAAAAGAATCCCTTTGATGTCTATCTATTGAAACTGGAGATTACTGATCCAAATGATAGAAAGTTTTATATGGATGGTTTTTTTGACGGGGACGGAAATGGCGGCCGCTATGGTAATATCTGGAAAGTTCGGATCTGCCCCAATAAAACCGGGTTGTGGTCCTGGCGAACAATAGAGGCGGATGCCAATAACCGAACCTTTATTGGTGTTGAAGGCCGGTTTAGGTGCGAGGAATCCGGAGACAAAGGGGGGATAACAGCAGAAAAGAGACATTTTCGTTTTCAAGACGGTGACTTCACATACTTACAGGGAAATTTCTTGGATTTCAAGGAAGGTATGCGGAGCACTCACGTATATATGAGCGAGACTACAAATAATTCACAACGGAAGGCCATACTGGAACGGCAGCGTGACTACCATAGGGTAAATAAAATGAATCTTTACCTTGCCAACAAGGGGGATTATTCAGGACAATCGGTAACCCCATGGTTAGGAACAGCGGCATCGAACGATAAGTCCGAATTCGATCTGAAACGCTGGAAAAATTATGACACATATCTCCAGCAGCTAAAAGAAGACGGCATTTTAGCGGAATTGTGGTTTTTTGCCGATGACAGCAATTTCGGAAGGCTATCGCAAAAGGATAAAAACAGGCTTTTCCGTTATGCCATGGCACGATTATCTGCATTTTGTCATACTCTTTTTGTTATTGCCCTTGAATGGGCCGAAGAATGGACTGCTGATTCGATATCAAAATCCGGTGCCTATATTCAGGCTCATAATCCTTGGGGCAGACTTCTTTCGGTGCACAATATAGAATCAAATCGGGTTTTACGTTTCCTACATCATCGCAAGCATAGGAAATGGTCTTTTTCAGGAGAGAATTGGGCGAATTTTATAGCATCGCAGGCTGGAAACCATTCGAGTGTAGAAGATGTAAATGTTTTAGCCAGGGATCTTCGGCAGGAAGAAAAAATTCCGCATTTGAGTGAGGAATTTGGAAGTTTATATAAAGACACCGATGATCGACTGAGGGCGAAACTCTGGGCAAATTTTTGTGGCGGAGCCGCTGGTGGCGGAACAGGCAGCGATATAGCGGTGTTTATGAACTTTCTGGAACGAAGTAAAATTCCCTTCCAGAGGATGACGGCCGCAAACAGCCTTGTAGAAGACGGCGGTGGAAGATTGCAGTTTTGTCTCGCAGAAAAAGGACACCATTATTTAATCTACAGCATCTCAGGTTCTTTTAAAATTTCCACAATAAATACAAGATTACGTGGCTATTGGCTTAACCCCCGAAATTCATCCATTATTTATGAGAAGGAAGATTTTATTTCAGAAGGTGAACACGTATACACTCCGCCCTCCAATTCCGAAAGGGATTGGGTATTGTGGTTAACCGATGGCAGCAATCTAAGGACAGGCAGTCTTTATCCATCAAAAGGATCGAAAATGTTACCTATTTTGATAAATAAATGGGGTCATGAAATTGTGAAAAATTAAAATAAAATTTCTAAAATATTAATAATAAATCTAAAATTAGAAAATATGTAAAAGAATAATATGAAGTAGAACAAAAAAACGATGAATCGAATCAACAATAATATTGAATAATATAGTTCCTTACAGCCTTACCCTTAATACTTCGAATGAGCGTAGTCATTGATTGATGAAGCCAAAATGAAAAATTACATGAATAAGAAGAGACATATCGCCGGGAGATAATATGGATTATTATTCTTATAATGGAATTCCTAAGTTTAAAAGGAACTTGAAAATATTACCTCAGGAATGGCAAAAGAAATATATAAACCGGTTTTTACCGGGATTACAACAGAATATCAGGGTTTTAGAGATAGGACCCGGTCGCGGCGAGTTCGCCGAAGAATGTGCGGCAAGAAAATGGAGATATTTTGGGATTGAGATATCAAAAAGCATGCTGAATATTCTAAAGAAAAAAAATGTAAGAACTATAGAACACCGTGTGCCTCCGATACCTTTCAAAGATGAAACTTTTGATTTAATCCATGCATCTCAGATAATTGAGCATTTTTTAAATTATGATAAATTTAATTTATTTTTAAAAGAATGTCATAGAACATTAAAAAAATCTGGTATATTATCAATAGTATGTCCAAATTATTTATCACAAGGTAGAATATTTTATGATTGGGACTATACTCATAGATTAACATTTACACGATATAATTTAGAAAGAGCACTTCAGGATTATGATTATGAGATTGAAAAGTTTGGTTATCATTTACGTTGGATTTTTACGGACAAAGTCGCCTTTTCATTGTTTCGGTATCCTTTTATCTGGTTTAATAAAGCATTGAATTTTCCCATAATCATTGATGCCTGTGAAGTATTCAAAATCACAAAAGAATTAAGACTTATTATTACAAAAAACTTATTGGATAGTCTGATTGTAATAGGAAGAAAAAGGTAACTGTCTTTCGATTGAGATTGAGTCCATTCAGTCAGAATTGTTTGGTTTATTATAGAATAAAATTGAAGTGTTACAGGTAAATTCGTGATTTCCGGCGCTCACGGATTAACAATATTTATTCATATATTCTCAAACGATCTCTTTTCGATTTCCTTTCATTTCGCGGAATTAGACCAATGTCATTTGGCCTTTCAATAGTCATTCCTGTCTATAATGAAGAAGAAAATATTGGAATCCTCTACAAGGAAATACGAAAATCGGTTGATTTTCTGAAAAGGCCCTATGAGATCATTTTTATCGATGATGGGAGCCGCGATAATTCTTTTCAAAAACTGAATAAAATCAAAGAACAGGAAATGCGCGAAAAGGATAGATTTGTTCATACAAGAATCATTCGTTTTTCGAGAAATTTCGGCCAGACACCGGCAATGCAGGCGGGCTTTGACCACGCGAGAGGCGATATTATTATATCCCTGGATGGGGATCTCCAGAACGATCCGAATGATATTCCAAAATTTCTTGAAAAAATAGGGGAAGGTTATGACGTGGTTTGCGGATGGCGAAGAGACAGGAAAGATAAAACCGTGACTCGCATTGTTCCCTCAAAAGTGGCGAACTGGATCATAGGAAAAGTAACCGGGGTCCCCATCCATGACAACGGTTGTTCTTTAAAGGCATACAAAAAATCGGTTATTAAATCCGTAAGGCTCTATTCCGAATTACACCGTTTCATTCCCGCGATGACGACCACTGTAGGGGCAAGGGTCACAGAAATGGTGGTGAATCATCGGCCAAGGAAATTTGGAAGAACGAAATATGGACTTTCAAGGATATGGAGAGTTCTATTCGATATCATCACAGTAAAAATGCTCATTCATTTTCATCAAAGGCCCATATGGTGGTTTGCAGTCTTGGCATTTTTCTTTTGCATTTCAGGGTCTGGATTTGGTTTGGCAGCGGTGTTTTTATCTGTCAAAGGGGTAGAATCCATAGTCTATCCTGCTGCAAGTCTTCTTTCCTTTTTCCTTTTTGGAAGCCTGTTATCATGGGGATTCTTGGCAGAATTCTTTGTGAAAATTGAAAACAGACAAAATTCCCCATTAGATATCGCTGGAGGAGATTGAATATACATTTCAGGATTATTATCAAAGGAGAACCATGAAATGAAAGAAGAGATTCCAGAAATCAGTGTTATAATCCCAATCAGTGAAAGACATGATGATTTGCACCTGTTATATGGTCTGTACGCCGATGAACTGACAAAATTAGGTAAATTGTTTGAATTCATTTTTATCATAGATGGCTATTTCCCCACCGCATCTGGAACCCTGGATAAACTACAAAACGAAGGGAAGCCTGTCAGGATAATCAAGTTTTCAAGAAGCTTCGGAGAATCTATAGCCCTGACAGAGGGATTTAGACAGGCAAGAGGTGAACTAATATTAACACTCGCTTCATATATTCAGACCGAACCGGAAGATCTTAAAAAGATTTTTTCAGCATATGAGGAAGGATATAATCTCGTTATTACTCGCCGTTTTCCAAGAAAGGATCCCTTAATAAACCGGATCCAATCGTCAATTTACCACTATATTGTGAGGAAACTAACCGGGGCCCCCTTTGGAGATATTACATCAGGGACGCGCCTGATTAATAAAAGGATTTTAGATGAATTCACACTCTATGGCGATCTTCATCGATTTATACCAGTTTTTGCACTGCAGAGGGGCATCAGGATAAAAGAAGTAAACGTAGCTCAAAGAAAGGAGGATACTCAGGTCAGGCTCGTGAAGCCGGGAATCTATCTCAGAAGGTTTTTGGACATCCTGACCCTTTTCTTTCTGGTAAAATTTACAAAAAAACCTCTTCGGTTCTTCGGCTTGATAGGATCAGGTTTTTTTATCATCGGAATTGTTATATCCATTTATCTCTCGATTTTAAAACTTTTGGGTGAGATAGGACTGAGCAACCGGCCTCTTCTGTTACTTGGGATATTGCTTATGGTATTCGGTATTCAAATCTTTTCCGTAGGTCTTATCGGGGAGCTTATCCTTTATAGCCATGCTAAGGATATAAAGGATTATAATATAGAAGAGATAATTGAATAGTTTTACTGTGGACATGTTCGATAACAATAATAGACATTGAAATTTTAGATGGATTAAAGAAATTAGATGGACAATATACTCCAAAATAAGCCGAAACTCTCACGTTATAATATTTCTATAGTGCTAATGGGTATACTTTTATCAGCGATGATATTGAGGCTGTGGGGGATCGATTTCGGTCTGCCGTACATATACCATACCGATGAATGGTTTGAGATTAAAAGGGCGCTGAAATTAGGCGCCGGGATATATGACTTCGACCGAGTAACAAAGGGAGGGTATTTCTATCTACTATTCCTGGAATACGGTGTGTATTTTACTATTTTAAAAGTATTCCAAATAATTAAATCATCTAATGATTTTTTGTATAATATGTTTATTGATCCAACCGTCATTTGGTTAATCGGAAGGGTAACGACGGCAACAATAGGAACCATAAACTGTTTATTTATGTTTTTAATGGGGAAACGCGCCTTTTCAAGAAATGTCGGTATAATCGCATCATTATTAATGGCTATAAATTTACGCCATGTCATGTCTTCACATTATGTTACGGTAGATGTCCCCTTAACATGTCTTATCACTATCTGCTTCTTCTTAATGGTCAATGAGTCGTCGGGCTCTATCTTATCGAAGAGAAGGTATGCACTCATCGGCATCTTTGCGGCCATGTCGATTTCTACGAAGATCTCGGGAGCAATAATTCTACTACCTATTGCCATATTTCACTATCAGAACCTTAAAGCGGAGAATAAAATCAATATTAAGTCTTATTTTTTCGACCGGAGGTTTCTTTTTTTTATAGGGTTTTTTATTGTGATTTATTTAATAGGGAGTCCTGGGATCATAATAAAGTTTAAAGAAATTTTTAAGTGGGCTTTATCTTTCTTAAACCCTTCTGCAACTTCTTCCGCTACTTTCTCTAACCCTGTGATTCCCGCTTCCCAGTCAAAATTTTCATACTATATGAGTGCAATATTCCCAAAGAATTATCTCCTGTTAGATCTTTTTATTGTTGGAGGGATAATCATTGGTGTAATAAAAAATCGAAAAAATAGCTATTTATTTTTATCCTTTATCCTTGCCTATATATTCTTTCTCGTCTCCTCGAAAAGCCAGGTTCATATTTTCTCACGTTATATACTCCCGGTTACCCCTATTCTCTGCTATTACGCCGCCCTCTTCATGGAATACATGCGGAAAAAATTTTTACGCGATAAAATGTATGGAAATGCACTTTTCATCGCGGTTCTCATTGTCGTGATCTACGCCCCGGTAAATGAAACGATCCGGTTCGATATAGAAAAAACAAAGACAGATACAAGAATGCTCGCAAAAGACTGGGTCGAAAAAAACGTTCCCCGGAATAGTGTAATTCTCCTTGAAGGGGAGCTGGTATCGGCAAGCACGATGACCGTTCCGCTGAAGCTCCAATCCGAAATGGTCGACGAGATATTACGCGAATATATAGGAAAGGATAAAAAGGAAGGAAGTAAAGACAAGTTTTACTATTTAATGAAAAAGGCATTAAGGGACGTAAGCACACATCACCTGATTTTTACATACAATAGATGGCAAGTAGCGGATGCGTTCAAAAAAAGGAATATTGAATACGCTATTTTGAGGAATGATTTTCTAATAGCCTTTTCCTATGAGGAAAATAAAAAAAGACTGCCGGAACTTTACGGGTTATACCGTTGGATAACATCTGAAGATTTTCGTCTGGAGAAAGTATTTGAGCCAAACGAAAAAGTAACCGGACCGAAGCTGATTATTTATAAAAAGAAAATTTAAGACTCAGGGAGTAAAATAGAAGAAATCATGAAGGTGCTGCATGTCTTGGATCAATCTCTCCCCAATATCAGCGGCTATAGTCTGAGAAGTAAATACATTTTGGAATATCAAAAGCGTGCAGGTATCGACGTTTTTGCCCTGACATCCCCAAACCAGCAACATGGATTTCCAGTTGAACGTATCGATAATATACCTTATTACCGTACCCGGCCCTATGGCCTTTGGAAAATAGAATTACTTAATGGGAATCCTGTGGGCAGGGCATTGGCCTTTATCTTCTCAATGAAAAGAGGGATTTACAATGTGGTCCGGAAAGAAAGAATCGATTTGATACATGCCCATTCCCCAACGCTTTGTGGTGAGGCGGCCCTTTTGGCCGGACGAAAGATAAAGATTCCCGTCATCTACGAGATTCGGGCCTTTTGGGAGGATGCTGCAGTGGACCAGGGCAAGACAGAGGTGGAATCCTTACGCTACAGGTTGACACAAAGAATGGAAACCAGGTTGATACGCAAAGTCGATGCCGTCGTAGCTTTGTGCCAGGGAATCAGAGATGATCTTCGAAACCGCGCCGTCCGAACGAATAAAATATTCATTGTCCCCAATGCCATTGCCATTGAAAATTTTAGGCCGGGAGTCAGAGATCGGGAGCTTTCTGCAAAATACGATCTCGACAACCAAGTGGTCTTGGGTTTTATCGGCTCCTTTTTTGAATTTGAAGGATTACACCTGCTGCTTCAAGCATTTTCCGAATTATTGTCCAGTCAGTCTAATGTAAAGCTCCTAATGATTGGTGGTGGTGAAAAGGAAAGGGAACTCAGGGATTTGGCCAGCCGGTTCAATCCTTCTGGAGATCGAATTATCTTCACAGGGCGTGTTCCCCACGATACCATTCAACAGCATTATACCCTGATAGACGTTTTTATTTATCCCCGAATGCGGAACCGCTTGACGGAGCTAACGACACCACTTAAACCCTTAGAAGCCATGGCCATGGAAAAGGCTGTTATTGCCAGTGATGTCGGAGGTTTACGTGAGTTGGTCGATAACGGTCGAACCGGGTTGCTATTCAGATCCGGAGATATTAATGATTTGATAACAAAATTGACAGCCCTTATCGAAAACCCGAAGCTCCGCAACAGGTTGGGCCGGAATGGCAGAAAACATGTCGAAGCGGAAAAAAGCTGGTCGAAAAACGCTGCAAGATATCTGAAACTGTATCAACGGTTTCATGAAGTTTAGGTTTCTCAAGTGTATCCTGATCTCCATTTTAGCCACATCCGTATAGTATAAGTGTGAGTATTCCGGTTCTCATGTACCACCATGTTAATCGGGTTGAAAAAGACCCGATTATTAACGTGGTGCCGGACGTTTTTGAGAAGCAGATGGCCTTTATCGCAGATAAAGGTTATCGAACCATATTCCTGGATGAATTTTCGAGTTACTTCTCAAAGGGAGAAAGGCCGCCGCGAACATTGGTTATAACCTTCGACGACGGGTATCTGGACAACTGGATTTTTGCCTTTCCAATCCTTAAGAAATACGGCCACAAAGCAACGATTTTCGCTTCAACAAAAAATATCAGGAAGAATAAGAAAGTCAGTTTTAACATGGATGATGTCTGGCAGGGGAGGATTGAAGAGTCTAAGCTACCAGACATACAAACCCATTTCCAGTCAAATTTCGATTGCACGCCCGGACAACCGAATGCTTGTGAGGGTTTCATGAGTTGGAC
>CAYTUL010000017.1:0-17203 GCA_964441135.1 uncultured Desulfobacteraceae bacterium
CATGCAGGCCGGCCCCACGGACCTGGATGTAGCTGTGAAGCTCTGGGAGCGCTCGTATGAGACTGTAAAGAAATGGGAGGACTGGGGCATCAACATGAAGACCGACGGCCATTATGAATTCACGGGGCATTCTTTCCCCGGATCATCGGGAAGGATGGGGGAGCCGGGAAAGACCGACCGTTTGTGGCTTCACTTTTCCGATGTCAAACTCTCTACCAAGCTGGCGGACCAGGTCCAGAAGAGGGATATCCAGACCATCAACCGGGTCATGGTGACGGAACTGCTGAAGGATCGTGACGGCCGTATTTCCGGTGCTATAGGCATCAGCACCCGCGAGCCGAAACTCTACATTTTTCAGGTTAAGAGCGTCATCTATAATACCGGAGGGGTCAGTGCGACCCGGCTCTACCCGTCTCCCTTCCTTTTGACATACAGCCTGTCCGAGCCGGAAACCGGGGATGGGGATATCATGGCCTACCGGGCCGGCGCCCATATGATAAACACGGAATTCCTCTACCGTCACGTGGCCCTGGTGTACGGCCCCTTCTGGGGCAAGGCCTCCTGGATCGGTGAGGTGAGAGATGCGGAAGGGAAACCCATTGCCCCCCCTTACCTGTCCAAGCCCGATTTGGAGAACGGCGACATGTCCGCCCAAAATACAGACGCCATGGAACGTATCTGGGCCCTGGGCAAGGGACCGGTGTGGATGGATACGAGGGAGATAACGGACGAGGATGAACGCTACATGATGTGGGGCTTCGAAAGCGAGGCCATGCAGCCTTTGGTTACCTGGCTTGAGGATGAAAAAATTGATCTGAGGAAGAGCCGCTTCGAATTCGCCCCCACCCAGCCTTCCATACAGATGCGGGCCCGCCTCGATACGAATTGCATGACGACCGTCAGGGGACTCTATTCAACCATACGGCCTATACTCGCCCGGAGCGCCATCAGCGGAATGATCGCAGGTGAAGACGCTTCAGCATATGCGAAGGGAACGGATTTTTCAGATCTTGCGATCCACGATGACCAGATCTCCCGGGCCAAACAGGGGTATGAAGAGATCTTGGGGCGCGGGGGGTCCCGATACGCCGGATGGCAGGAGGCCCAATGGGCCATTCACCAGATTATGCACCGGTATGCCTTGCCCCCCCTCCGGACCGAAAACACGCTGATGACCGGACACGCCCGGATTGTAAGACTCAGGGAAAAGGTCAATCGGTTGTTGAAGGCGGAAAATCCCCATGAGCTCTACCACTGTCTGGAGGTCCTAAACCTGATCGATATTGCGGAACTCGTTATCCTCGCAGTGAATGAACGCAAGGAGTCCAGGGGTGAGGCCCGCCGGCAGGATTACCCCTTTGTTAATGCCATGTTGAACAAGCTATTGCTGTTGTATCCAAAGGATGGAAGGCCTTCCTTCAAATGGGAGCCCTTCAGGCCGATACCTCGAAACCCATAAAACAAGGAGGACAAAACCATGCCGCCTGTGATCAACGAGGAGAAATGCATAAAATGCGGGGTATGCGCCGATATCTGCGCCGTGGATGTCTACTACGGATCAAAAGAGAAGGAGATACCCCTTATTACCTATGGGGAGGAATGCTTCTGTTGCTGTGCCTGCATCCTTGAATGCCCCACGGAAGCCATAAAGCTGCGATATCCGCTCTTTGCACAGCCGTCCTACCTGATGGACGATTAGGTAGTGGGGAGTCCTATTTGGCGTGAACCTATTGAAAAAGGAGGGAAATGTTATGAAAAGGATGGTATATGGTCGGTTTGTTCTCATAGCTCTTCTGGCGATGGTTCTCGTGGCCGGACTGTTCCCGGCATCGGAAGCCGCGGATACACCCAGGTATGGCGGTATCCTGAAGATGATCCACAACGGGGGGACAACGGTTATTGCCTCTCCCGCGGACCGCGCGGTCTGGATGAGGAATACCCGGCCCGTATTCGAAACCCTGCTGAATACGGATGACAACGATAGAATCCGCCCTTGGCTCGTTGAATCCTGGGATATCGCCAAGGACGGGAAGAGTGTTACCCTTCATCTGAAAAAGGGTGTCAAGTTTCACGATAGAACCGATTTTAACGCCGAGGCGGTCAAATTCAATCTGGAGCTGGACGCGGAGAAAAAGATTCCCGCGGCCGCAGGTTTAAAAAACGTCACTTCCTACGACATTCTGGATACGTACACCATACGGGTAAATTTTTCCAAATACGATTGTACCTTTTTGCTTCGCCTGGCCCAGACCCCCTTGGGCCAGATGGCATCCCCCGCGGCCATGAAAAAACCGGCTACCCCGGATAACGTGGTTGACCTTCACATGGTGGGTACCGGCCCGTTCATATATGATAGCTGGCAGCGGGATAACTATGTCCGGTTCAAGAAAAATCCCAACTACTGGCAGCCCGGCAGACCCTATCTGGATGGTCTGGAAATGCGGTCGATCAAGGATATGACCGTCGGTGTTATGTCTTTCAAGGCAGGGGAAGCCCAGGTAATAGAAAATATCTCTCCAGATGATATCGCGCCCCTGAAACAGGCCGGTTTCAAGGTATACCACCCGAAGCTTCATTTTATGCATACCGTGTTCCCCGACGGAGGCAACCCGGATTCACCCTTCGCGGATAAACGGGTTCGTCAGGCATTGGACTATGCCATTGACAAAAAGGCCATGGGGGAAGGTCTGTTCTTAGGCACCTATTATCCCCTTACACAGCTTGCCGCCCCGAGCGATGCCTTTTATAATCCGGATATCCAGGGCCGTACCTACAATCCGGAAAAGGCCAGACAACTATTGGCGGAAGCGGGTTATCCAAATGGATTTAAGACCAAAATCGTTACGGATGTCCGGGTGCGGAAAGAGATCTTAGCGGCCTTGCAGACCTACTGGAAGGAAGTGGGGATCGATACGGAGATCGATACGGCCGATATCGCCCGGGGTACCGAAATGACCATTAAGGGATGGAAAGGTATACTGATACCCGGCTTTCCCATTGCGGCTACCACCGTCAGCATTGTTTCCCGTTTCAGCCAGAATTACCCCAGCTATTACAGGCCTGCTGGATGGCAGGAGAAATGGGATGCCCTGATCGAACAGACGGATGAACAGAAACGTACCCAGCAGTTAAAAGATCTTGTCAAACTGATGTATGAAGAGGCCGTGGTGATCCCTCACCTCTGGAACTCGCCTCTCCAGGCAAACGATGGAACGGTAGTCGATTATAATTATCACGGAAACAACACCCCGGATTACTTTAACGCGCCCGGTGTCTGGTTGACCAAATAATTCCCCTTTCATCCATGGACGAAACCCGGTCCTTCCTCCTTTCCATGCAGAAGGGCCGGGTAGGGGATTCCCGTGAGGGTTCCTCTTGGATCACGGAAGGAGGGTAAACAAGAGAGAGATGACAGCATATATTGTACGCCGGTTATTCATGGGAATGATTGTGCTCATCCTTGTCAGTCTCCTCGTGTTTACGATCATGCGATTGCTGCCCGGTGACCCCTTGATGTTATTTGTAGCGGAAGCCGATATAGGGACCCTAACCCAGGAACAGATGGACGCGTTAAAACGTGAATACGGCCTGGATAAACCCATTTTTATACAATACATCCATTGGATCTATGGTATTCTGCACGGTGATTTCGGTGTGTCCATCTTTTATCAGTCCAGTGTCAGGCATTTGATTGCCGAGCGAATTCCCATCACGTTGCACCTCGGTGTCATATCCTTCATGGTGAGCGCGATTACGGGGATTACATGCGGTGTGATATGCGCCATTCGCCGGGGAACATGGTTAGATAACCTATTCACGGTGATCGCCAATATGGGGATCACCGTGCCCGCATTCTGGATCGGTATTTTGTTGATCTATCTCCTGGCTCTTAAGCTACGGTTGCTTCCAACCTACGGATACACCTCTCCTTTCGTGGATTTAGGGCTGAACCTCAAACAGATCGTCATGCCGGTGCTTTGTTTATCGATTTTTCCAATAGCCTCCTTGACGCGCCAGACCCGGTCCAGCATGCTGGAGGTCATCGGTCAGGACTATATCCGGACCGCCTGGGCCAAAGGTTTGAGGGAGCGTATGATTATAACACGTCATACCCTGAAAAATGGCTTTATTCCTGTCGTAACGACCATGGGAATGCATGTTAACTTCCTGTTCGGCGGGGCCGTGGTTATGGAAACCGTGTTCAATATCCCCGGGATGGGGAGGCTGATGAGAGACTCGGTCTTCGGTCAGGATTATCAGGTTGTTCAGGGGGGCGTCCTGATCATTGCCTCGATCGTGGTCATTACCAATATTATTGTGGATATATCTTATGGGTGGTTTGATCCCCGGATCCGGTATGGGTAGAAAATCAGGAGTCATTCCGGTGGAGGAAAAATCAACTGAGAAGAGCCCCGTTGATCCGGCTGCCGTTGCAGGAGCAGCCAAGGCTGAAAAAACATACAGCGAGATAAAACGTCTCATTGAAGTCTTTTTCGGGCGCGGATTAGCAGTAATCGGTCTTATCATTATATTGTCGCTTATCTCCACGGCCGCTTTTGCGCCGTGGTTAGCGCCCTATGACCCTTATAAGATGGATCTCAGAAACAAGCTGGCGAATCCCAGCCGGGAGCACTGGCTGGGGACGGATAATATGGGCCGGGATACCCTGAGCCGGATCATTTACGGTGCCCGTTCTTCATTGATCGTTGGAATCCTGGCCGTCGGTGCATCGGCAATCATTGGAGAAACCCTGGGTTTGATCGCGGCCTATTTCGGAGGAGCGATTTTTCATATCATCATGCGTTGCATTGATGCCCTTATGGCCATCCCCATGCTGCTGAATGCCCTGATTATCGCCTCCGTGTTAGGCGGCGGACTCCAGAATGTGATTATCGCCTTGGCTATCGGCGGGATTCCCGGACAGTGCCGCATGATGTGCGGCCAGGCCTTGACTATCCAGCAAAATGATTACGTATTGGCGGGAAGGGCCATGGGGATGAGTAATCTCCGGATGATGTTGACCCAGATCTTTCCTAACGCCTTCCCTCCTCTGCTGGTCATGATCACCATTGGTTTGGGGGCCACCATCCTGGCGGAGGCGAGTCTGAGCTTTTTGGGAATTGGAATTGAACCGCCGGGGGCGGCCTGGGGCAGCATGGTAAACGACGGGTACAAGTTCCTCCTGACCAACCCGATCCTCTCCTTTGCCCCCGGCTTGGCCATTATGCTCACGGTTTTCGGTTTCAACATGATTGGAGACGGTCTCCGGGACGCCATCGACCCCAAGTTGCGGGGAATTTTGTAGCCTGACGAGAATGTACCAGGGTAACCGTTTAACATGGAGGATCATTATGCGTGATAAAGCTGAAGCCATGGTCATGGCCTCCTTTGCGGCCGATTCCCTGGCCCTGGGAGCCCACTGGATCTATGACACGGAATGGATTGCAAAGAACCTCGGCAGAGTGGACTCCTTCCTGAAGCCATCCCCAAGTTCCTATCATCCCACAAAGGAAAAGGGGGAGTTCACCCACTATGGTGACCAGTCCTTCGTGCTTCTGAAATCTATTGCCGATAGAGGGGGATTTGATCTTCATGACTTCTCTAATCGCTGGCGGGCACTGTTCGACAACTACAACGGATATATGGATCATGCCACCCGCGAGACCCTCTCCAATTACGTATCCGGCACTGGGATCGAAAAGGCCGGCTCCCTATCGGATGAATTGGCGGGCGCCTCAAGAATGGCTCCCCTGGTCTTTTGCGACCGTCTGGATCCGGAAAGGCTCGTAAAGGACGTGAGGGCCCAGGCCTCCATGACCCACAGGGATCCCCTGACGAATGACAGCGCCGAGCTGTTCGCATTGACGACGCTTAAAGTTTTACAGGGGGCATCACCTGCCGAGGCCGTCCGTGAAGTCGCCCAGGAACGCTTCGCCGGCACGCAAGTTTCCCGGTGGATAGAGGCCGGACTCGATTCCAGGAAAGAAGACAGCGTATCCGTCATTTCCAGATTCGGGCAGAGCTGTCACACTCGTGAGGCCTGTTCGGGCGTCGTGCATCTCATCGCCAAATTTGAGAACAACCTGGAGGAGGCCCTTGTACAGGCCGTGATGGCGGGTGGCGACAGCGCCTCCAGGGGCATGATGACGGGCATGATCCTTGGGGCCCACCTTGGACCCGATGCCCTTCCGGAAAGGTGGATTTCGGAAATGGTGAGGGCCGACGAAATCAGATCCCTCCTGGATCGCATACCGTGATGGGAATCAAAAAACCGGATTGAATCCGAGACCGGGCCGATTGGTGGTAAAAAGCGTACCTTTTTTAAGAATCACCGCACCGTCGGAAGGATCCCCTTTAAGTCCAAGGTGGCCGTCCAGGTCCGCGTACACGACGTTCGGCCGAGCCAGGACAAAATGGAGTCCGGCGGCGATGGAGAGGGAGGCCTCATCCATGCATCCCACCATGACCTCCAGCCCCGCAGACCGTGCGACGGAATTGATCTGCATCGCCTCGGAAATTCCTCCCACTTTCATCAGTTTGACATTGACCATATCGGCCAGGCCCCTCTTTGCGATTCGAAAGGCATCCCGCAGGGTCATGAGGCTCTCATCTGCCATAACGGGTATGGGGACGCGGCCCGTAACACTCTGAAGCAGGTCGGGCTCACCCCTGGGCGTCGGCTGTTCGATGAGCTCCAGCCTTGCGCTCCGGGTCTGTTCCACAAACCGGATGGAATCCTCCAGGGAGAAGCCCTGATTCGCGTCAAAACGGAGTTCGATATGATTACCCACCGCTTCCCTGACCTTCAGGACCCTCCCGATATCCGAGTCCACGTCCATACCGCCTTTTAATTTAAGGCTTTTAAATCCCCGCTTCACCCACTCCAGGGCCCGTTCCAAGGTCTCCGGTTCAGGCAGGATCCCGATAGTCACGCTGGTCTTCATCCGGTCCCTGTATCCGCCGAGCAGCCTCCATAAAGGCAGGTTGCCCGTTTTTCCAAGGATGTCAAAGAGGGCCATGTCCAGGGCCGCGATAACTGAAGGCTGGTTCTTCAGGGCGGGTTTAATCCTTTCAAGGAGCATGGCGGAACGAAGGGGATCCGATCTTAAAATAGAAGGTATGATTACATCATCTATGGCCCGGAGCACGCCCTCCGGCGTCTCTCCGGTCACATGGTAATCCGGAGCGGCACACCCGTACCCGACGATGTCCCTGTTCGTCTCCACTCGGATGAAGACATTGGTCGTGCTCTTAACGGTTTCGTAGGCGATTCTGTAGGGTTCGTCCAGGCCCATGGTCACCTGCCGGGCCTCTATCTTGCTGATTTTCATATTTTCAATATCTTTTCTGATAAATCTCGTCCAGGCTGAGTTTTTTCAGGACCTCTACGAATTCAACCAGATTTCGGATCGTCACCTCCAGCATCCGTTCTCCCTTTTCCCTTGTCCCCTTTGTCGGGTCGCCGAGTACCCCTGTGGGCGATATCTTTGAAGTGTGAGCATACCATCCCACGCCTCTTTTTGACGTGAAATTCAGATACCGGCTGGAAAACCTGGGGATAAACTTCCGAACCTCCTTGAGCCTGACCAGATGGGGACGGGACGCGAGGGTGGTGCTGGTCTCGATTTCTCCGGCATGCACGTCATTGGGTGTTTCTGCCATGGCGTCCACATCCGGGTCACTGGACTCCCCCGTGTCCACACAGGTGAATATATGGGAGTCGCGGTTGATCATCTGGGCGGCAAAATGGAGGGCCGGACTGTTTCCGCCATGCCCGTTAATAATAACGAGCTTCGTAATTCCATGTTTCACCGCGCTCATGCCGATATCATAAACCATGTTGGACAGGGATTCCGGGCTGATGCTGATGGTTCCGCTGAAATCTTCGTGGTGGTAGGAAACGCCGTAGGGAACCAGGGGGAGCACAATAGGCCTGGGCACGCTGCAGTTTTCAGCCACCTTCAATGCGATATGCCCCGCGTCAAAGGCGTCGCAATCCAGGGGCAGATGGGGGCCGTGCTGCTCAATCGCGCCGACGGGGAGAAGGGCGATGTCCACCTCTTTAAAACGCAGACGAGCCTCCGGCCATGTCAGTTCGCCCAATATGAAATCCCTTTTAAAATCCTTTGCCCTCTCATTACTCTGCGAAAGGGACATCAGAGGAATCCCGGGGGCATCAAAAAGAAAGGGTCTCTGCAAAGCGGGATCATTCCATAGATCAAAATGAATCCAGGTCCGGCCCCTCCGTTTGACAATCCCGTCAGCGTGACGATCATAGATCCGGTAAAGCGGCTCCCGCAATTCCATGGGAATCCCCTCCACAGGGGACCTGTCCGGGTCGAATCGGAGGTTCATGATCTGGGGTCTTTCCTTCCCCTTGACCTGCCCGATTAATGGTTCTCCGATCGCGCCTTTCCTCTCCAGGAGGAAGGCCAAGTGTTCTATTCCCTCTCTCTCCTGGCTGATCCCCTTTGGAGTGAGATTGTTCAGGCAGTCCTTTATCTGTCCGGGCGAATAGCCGCAGTTCAGGGGATCCGCATCGACGGCAGTCAGCATGGCCACGATACGCCGGCATTTTTCGCACCTGCCGCAGGGTTTAATCCGGTCCCCCTCCCTGTGGGCCGCGTGACATGAAACCTGATGCTTCTGGAGTCCTGGATACCGTTCCGTGAGGATCTTCTCAATCAGGAGTTCGGACAGGGATCTGATAATGGAAAACTGACTTATGCTCCAGCCCTTGCCGTGGAAGTAACGTGTCAGGGCATTATCAAAGTACCGGCTCTGATCGTAGAGGCCGTCATAATGGGGGATACCCCGATAGGTTCTTCTTCGCGTGGTGTCGTATTCATCGCCGATGACGAGCCTGCCGATCCCTCTTTTCCTCAGGAGGGGAAGGGCGGCGAAGAGGAAAACCGCCACGGTCCAGAGCCTGACCGGGTACTCATCGGACCTGATTTTCTGATGATCTCTGCGAATAAAGGACATGTGACCCAGCATCCGGTTGAATACCCGGTCCGAATTGGTCCATACCCTTGCGGTGCGGGGAATGTCTTTGGAAAAAATGCGGTAGGCATTCAGGGCCGTGAACCAGTGACGACCGGACTCATTAATGAAAACGGGATGAACCTCGTATCCTATCTCATCGAGAAGACCGAAACTCAGGAGGCTGTCCTTACCACCGCTGGAAAGGACCGAATACCGGGCATTGTCCACTTTCCATGTGATCCCGGTTTTCCCGATACCATCACCCTTATGATCCCCCGAGATCCCCTGATCCGGGAACAGGATTCTCGCCTGACAATAATTCTCCCGTTTTACCGGGGACAGGGCCGGAAATGTTTTTATCAGGAAAGGGTTATGTTCGAGGAATTTTTTAACAAAAATCTCTCGGGCCGTATTGCCTGCCATTTCCTCGATAAACCGCCTGTCGGGCCGGTCAAAAGGATCATGGAACAGGATTTCGTCACAGAAAAGCCCGTAGTTCAGGGCCGGCTGTATGGAAATCATGCCGGCGAGGTTCAGAGATCCCGGATCATTTCTGTCAAAGACATCTTCCTCATAGCGAAAACTTAACTCCATGGAATCCGTCTGCCCTTTCACGGTTACCCGGTAAGGGGTGCTGAGGCGGTTTGCCTCAAGCTTCACGGGACCCACTTCGAGTTTTTCTATGACCTTGAGTGCCGCAAGAGGGTTTTCTCCGGAGACTCCAGGGATATTTAATGGAGATTGATTGCCCATCTTGTTTTTTCCGGTATTATCCTGACCGGAAATTAGTTTATTTTTTCAGGAATCCTGTTCCTCAGGGCATCGATCACCACGCCCGCGCCCTGAACCAGGACGTCACAGGCAGGAAGCCCTGTCTGTTGCCCGATTTCAACACAGATTTCCGGAATCCGCTCCTTCTCCAGGTGTTCATGATTAACGGTTACTGCCACGACGGGTTTTCCGGATATCAGTTCGATCGCACGAATCTGAACTTCTAAAGGATGGATGGGATATCCAGGGAAACCGTCATACTCCCTTCGGGCCGGTGCGTGCTGGACAATCACGGCGTCGGGCCTGCCAGCGGCGAGGATCTCAAAACCCCCCGGATAGGCCGGGTTCATCAAGCTTCCCTGCCCTTCGATGATGATAACCTGAGGCCGGCGATCCTTCCAGGCACTCCAGAGGGCATGTTCGATCTCCCCTGATACAAAATCGTTTATCAGGGAATCCATGATCACACCGTACCGGACTCCCTGCATCCAGGCGGTCTGTCCCGTACCGATCAGTTCCGCCGAATAGCCTTCCGCCCGGAAGGCATCCAGGAGAATCCATGCTGTGGTGCGTTTCCCGATGGCTGAGTCCGTCCCGAGCAGGGCAATTTTCAGGGATGAGACCTCCTCGATCTTGCCAGTGAAAAAGTGGAGGTCCCGGATCCGGGGGGGGTTGCGTATATCACGGATCTTTATCCCCCGCTCTGCTGCCAAAGCGGTGATCTCAGGGTCTTCGGATAGAAAATCGTGGAGCCCGGAGTCGATGTGCAGGCCCATCCGGATCGCTTTGATCACATCACCCCGGGCGTCCCGGCTGAGCCGGCCGCCGTCGGGAGCCAGGCCGATGACCATATGCGTGATCCGCTCACCCTTTTCCATTAATGCCTCAACCGACTCCCGGACGGCCGGGTAAATAGGGATACCCCTGGGCCGGCCGTCCAGCACCGTTCCGGCGTCTTTTCCCGTGTGCAGGGAATCAACCACTGCCAGGACCCGGTATCGATCCGTCCTGCGGATAAGGCCGTGGGCCGTCTTTCCGTTCGGGGTTCCAAAGGCCCCTTCGCAATAGATCAGGGCGTTGCCTTCCGGAAAATGATCCATTACCTCCTCCCCGTAAGGATCACCACGTAACGGTCCCCCGGCAGTTTCTCCGCCCTATGACGTTCCAGCATGACGATCAGCCCGGCCGTGGAGGCGGGCAGGACATTTAATCCTTCACGTTCTCTCAGCAGCCGTGAATAGGAGAGCATATTCCTGTCACTCGCGTAGGCCGCCCAGCCGGTGGTTTTTCGAACGGCCTCCAGGGCCTGGTCTCCGTCGATGGAGTGCCAGTTGATCAATGGCTCATTCACCGAAGTTTCCCGGATCGTGGCGGGTTCCAGATCTTCACAGGTTGGGGTGTTTTTCATGAATGCATGGATAATGGGGTTCTTGCCATGGGAGGAACCCGCGACCATCATAGGAATCCGCGAGGTCTTTCCCCTTCGGAAAAGGCTGATAAAACCCCTGTATATCCCGGCAAGGGTGGTACCGTTTGATACGGGCACAGCCACTACCGCTGGCGCGTCCCTGAGTTCATCGTAGATTTCATAGGCTATCTCGCCATAGGCCTTGAGTTGAATGGCGGTATTGGCGCCCCCGGGATTGGCGTCGTATTCTTCATTCAATTCGGCCCTTTCCCTGGAAACCTGGACCGCACTCTCATAGTCCCCTGGTATTCTTATGATCTGGGCACCCAGATCGGTGATCTCTTTCACCCGTTTTGTATGATACTCTTCAGGAACATAGATAACGCATTTGAGCCCCGCCATGGAAGCGGCTAATGCAATGGCCGCTCCGTAATTGCCGCAGGTGGCGACGGTGATCGTATCAAAACCGCGTCTGAAGGCGTCCATGGCCTGGGCAAAGGCAATCCGGTCTTTCTGGGTCCCTGTAGGATTTCCCCCCTCAAATTTCAGATAGATCTGCCGTAAACCAACCTCACGTTCCACGTTCCGGGATCTTGTGAGGGTCGTATCTCCCACCTCCGATTCCATAATATCTTCATAGGCCTCAATTCGATCTTCCAGGGGCTGCGTTGTATCCGCGGCCACTATCTTTTGTATCTCCAGCTCCGGGGCGATAATGGGCGCCTGGGGGCTGGCGCCGTCAAGGAGCGAAAGGATGAGCCCGTTCTGCTCCAGACTCGGATCCTCGGTGCCGGGGCCTTTATTGGAATGTGGGGGTTCGGATTTCTCGGTCATGGCCTATAAATAAAATCCTGCCTTTTGAATTGTCGACAAGTATTAGATTATAAAAATTTCCGGATATCAGGTGCAATCAAATGTTCCAGGATATTATCCAGTTAGCCTGTTCAACTGAGAATGTCAAGGGTCATTCAGGCGGCTGAATCCCTTGGATACCACATAATGACAAAACAGGGAGAGGCGGTGCCTCGCCCTGTCCTGTTACCAATAAAAAAGACCGGGAAGATTACGTGAAAAAGCCAGATTGCCCCGTGCGGTGCCCCCGGGCACTGCCCGCGGGCAGTGCCCGGGGATGAATGGCCAATAGGGTGTTTAGGGTGGCGTGGGCTATTCACCCCTGTGAATAGCAGCCCCTAAGCCTTTGGGCTTTTTCATTGGAAGAAGCCCCGACCTTTTGTCGGGATTCTTCACTCTTCGATGACTGTAAAAGAGATAACGGTGATGATTTTTTCTTCATCTATCTCCTCGACCGTGCCCGTTACCCGGACCTTACTGTCAACGTATTCGGATAGCTCATCACCTTTTTCGTTATCGCCGATCTCATAAATCTGGCCGTTTTCAGTCTCGATCTCATAACCGGATGTTACCGTCCCGGTGATCGTTACCTTCTGCTGTGCAAGGGCGGGCGCCCATAGAAACGCAGTCATAATGAAGGTACACAACAGGATAAATAATTTTTTGTTTTTTTTCATTAGGAAAGCCTCCTTATTTTTTATTTCGTTAAACTGTTTATTACACCCTGTTTCCAGGGTTCCCCGTTTTACTTATCATTATCAATAAACATGCCAGTGTGCTATAGTCCTGATATTTATGAATTTTTATTCATGAGCCAAAAAGATGATCGGAATCGGTTGTTCCTATTTCATTGAAGATATATTCGACTGGTTTATACCATGACACGCAAATCCAACGAATTCTTTGAAATGATAAAGAAAACAAAAAAGGGAACCGGAAATTCCTATATTTAAAAGGTTCGGAACCTTTGATTCTTAATAAATGAACACTTCAAGATTCTCACTGATTTCATGGACCCGATTATTTTACCCGATAGTCCCGTATCTGTATGCTTTTTACACCGTTAACCTCGTTAATGACACCGCTGACCTCAACCTTTCTTCTTATAAAATAGTGCAGTTGATCTCCTTTTCCATTTTTTTCAATAAGATATTCATCTTCATCAAAAGTGGATATGGTCAGGGCGGTCACATTACCAACCTCATCCCAGCCGGATGGAGTAACCAGCCCGTTTATTGTAACCAATCCATTTCCCGGGGATTTCAATGCCGCCGCCTCCCTATTCTGTAACCTCAACCTTCGATATCCGGCCATCTGCCGGACGGGGCCTGATTCCTCTGGGTAAAAAGCAGAGCAATCGGCATGCCAACGAAATAATGGGCTGATATTATTGGATATTCAAATATGCTTTCATCTTGAACCGGAACAGGCGAATCCGATAGGATCATGGAAGTACAATGAAGGTTGTCAAAAGGAGGGTGTTATTATTGATATAATAATTTGAAATCATATGGAAAATAATGGATCGGAAGTCCCGGTTCCTTTATTTTTGACAGCGGAAACCCGTGTTCTGATTCTCAGGGGGTGACCGGAGTTAACGGAAGTCTTCTTTGTTTAAACCGTATTTCGTCATGAGTTTATGGAGTTGCCGGGTTGTGATACCCGCTATCTGGGAGGAATCTTTTATCTTTCCCCTGCTTTGAGTCAGAACATCCCTGAGGTATCTTCTTTCTATCTCATCAACACCCCTTTTCCGCGCCTGGGCCAGAGTAGCAGCGGAGTCCGCCGGAGACCTGAAAGATCCCCCCGTGAATTCCATCAGTTCGGATGGAAAGCTTTCGGGAGAGAGAATGGAGGAATTCTCAAGTATATAGGCCCGTTCGATAAGGTTCTCTAACTCCCTGATATTCCCTGGCCATGAATAGACTCTGAATGCATCTAATACCTGCGGATCAATATCGGAAATTTCCTTTGTATTCAACCTGTTCATATTTTTGATGAAACCTTTTACGAGGGAAGGAATATCCTCGATACGGTCTCGAAGGGGGGGTATCTGAATGGGAAAAACGTTTAATCGATAGAACAGGTCCTTTCTGAATCTCCCGTCTTCGCACATCTGTTTAAGATCCGCGTTCGTGGCCGCTATGATCCTCGCTTCCGCGGTATAGGTCCTGTCACCTCCGACGCGTTGAAATGAGCCGTCCTGTAATACCTGTAGAAGCTTGATCTGGGCGGGGGGGGTGATCGTCCCAATTTCATCCAGGAAGATCGTACCTCCCCGTGCGATCTCAAATTTGCCGAGCTTTCTTCGAACCGCTCCCGTGAAGGCCCCTTTTTCATGACCGAAGAGCTCACTCTCAAGTAATGTATCTGGAATCGCTCCGCAATGGACGCTTATAAACTGATTATCCTTCCTGTTGCTGTGCTTGTGAAGGATCCTGGCTAACACACCTTTCCCTGTCCCTGTCTCCCCCACCAGCAGGACCGTGCTTCTGGTCGATGCCACGGCCCGGATCTTATCGTAGATTTCTCTCATCAAGGGATTGTCGGAATGGATGAGTTCCAGGGAATCCCGGGCCCAGAATCTGTCCCTGAGATAATCCAATTCATGGTGAACAATTTGAGATTCTTGTAAATTATCTATTACAAATCTCAATTCCTCGGGGTCCACAGGACAGGTAATATAATCACTGGCGCCTTCCTTGACCACCCCAACGGCCTCCCTGATCATTTCCTTAGAGGTCATAATAATGATATCAACGGTCGGATACAGATCCCTGAAGGGCTGCAGGGCATCCCCATATCGGTTTCCCTGAATGGATTCCCTTAGAAGGGTCAGATCGATGAAAATAATGTCGAAATGTTTTTTCCTGAGCATATCGATCGCGGATTCACGGTTCGGTACAATTTCGATACGGGATTCGCGTTCGAAGCATGCAGCCACCGCGTCTCTTACTCCTTTTTCCCTTGTAATGACAATGATTTCTTTCATCTTATCCATCTCCTGTGGATCAACCGGCGTAATGGGGTTGTCCGTGACAACAGGTTTCCGAACGGGTCCCGTTAAAAAGGGGGGATCTTAAAGCGTTTGAAAATCCGGCAAAAAATATTCCTTTTTAAAGTTCAAATCAAGCGAATAAAAAAGATTTTGAAACCTTGACAAGGATGAATTTGTGATTATTTTTTATTTCAAAAATATGTTTAACATATTGTTATTGTTAGGTTAATTATGCATTTACCCTTTTTATTCAGTTAAAAAACTTAGAATAAAATGGGATACAGGAATGTAAGAATTTTTTCGTTATCACCAGTATTAAAAAAAGAGAGAAGGAGGGGTTAAAGATGATAATAAGAAGATTAACAGATTGGCCCACGGCGGATTGGAGGAGACCCTTTGACGGATTTGAACAGATGAGGCGCGATATGGACAGGATATTTGCCTCATTGGCAGGCCGGCTCACAGGAGAACAGATGGCCGGGGTATTTCCATTGATGAATATTACGGAAGACAGCGATCATTTCTACGTCCGGGCGGAGCTGCCGGGGATTCATGCCGGGGATCTGGATATTTCGGTAACGGGGAACAGCCTTTCCATTACGGGCGAAAGAAAGATTCCGAAGGAGAATGCGGAGGCAAAATATCACAGAAGAGAAAGGGAAGCCGGTAAATTCAGCCGTGTGATCAATCTGCCCTCGCAGATCAATACCCAAAAGGTCGAGGCGGCAAGTGCGGACGGCATCCTCACCGTGACTTTACCCAAAGTGGAAATCGCCAGACCGAAACAGATTACCGTGAAAGCGGCTTAAACAGGGAATACGTTCGAAAGGAGGTATGAAAATGGCAAACTCTGACAGCAAGGCCCTGCAGGCAAAGGAGAAGATGGAGGTAACATCTCCCACGGAGCAAACGAAACCGGGAAGGGTATTTACACCCGTCGTTGATATATTCGAGACGGAGAAAGAGATGACACTCTTGGCGGACATGCCGGGAGTAAGGGTCAAGGATTTGAGCATCGATCTCCGTGACAACGTTCTGACCCTGTCCGGCGATGTCCAGTCGCCCGAAGGGGAGAAGGAAGTGGAAGTATTAAGAGAGTACTATATTGGAAAATATTTCAGGGAATTTCAGATATCCGATATCATAGACCAGTCAAAGATCGAGGCGGTTTTTAAGGACGGTGTCCTGCGTTTGACGCTTCCAAAGGTTGAGGAAACCAAGCCGCGTAAGATATCTGTCAAGATTTCATGAAAAACAGGGATGGGATTCTCCGAAAACCGTTTCGGAGAATCCTCCCACTCCGGCCTTTTTCCCGCCCTATCTTTTTCGAAAAACGATGTGCTCTAAAAACAGGGCGCTGACCACCCCCGCTGCGAAACCGTTACTCAGGATGGGTCGCAAAAAGACAGGTATGCTGCCGATCACCTCCTTGGGGAAAAACGCCACGATCGTCCCCAGCAACAGGGATAACCCGATCACCAGCCCGCTCTCATACTGAAAACCCTCCTCTCCCGCTTCCCTGAAGGCCACGATCAGACCCGCCGCGACCTGGGATGTCATGGTATAGGCAAGGACAGCTCCGATTACAACCGAGGGCACATTTCCGATAAATCCGGTCGCGGCAGGGAAAAGGGCTAAGATCAGCAGGATGACCCCGGCCGGGATCAGGATAAAACGGGAAGCGCACCTCGTGGACACAATGATCCCGGGACTCAGGGAATAATTGACGGGGCCGATGACTCCGAAGAGACCGGATAGGATATTCGCAAGGCCGGTGAGGGATATCCCTTTTGTAACGCGCCTCTCCCTGTCCGGGGGATCGAGCAGTTCATTTACGGATTGAATGGAGCCCAGGTCATTGACCGAGAGGGCGATGGAGCAGAATAGGAATGATATGAGAACGCCCGGCTGGATGGAGAGACGGATATTCATCTGATAGAAGAAGCCGCTGAAGAGGGGGATGTGCGAGAAAGGGGGATCGATCACGTTCGCGGAAAATACCATGAAATAGACAATGCTCCCGGCAATCATCGTCCAGATAATCAATGTGGATCTCCAGATCCCCTGCAGCAGCCTGTAGAAAAGAAACATCAGGAAGACGAGGCAAAGGGAAAACCCCATGTTATAGAGCGGGGCAATACCGCTCTTGGCATCGACCATCAAGTTCTGAATGGTCGGGGCAAGGGTAA
>CAYTUL010000018.1:0-17168 GCA_964441135.1 uncultured Desulfobacteraceae bacterium
GGCAAGGCTATTGAGGGGCAAATCAAGCCCCATGGAGCGTCCTGTATCTATGGCCTTCTTAAAACAGCTTATCTGATCCTTTGTGTAATCGGGATTCTCTTCGTCCGCGGAGGAAAGATGCGAAATGAGGGCCTCAATATGGAGTCCCGGGTACTCCATGACCCTTTGCATAAAAGGTGCCGCTTCTTCAAAAGGGACCCCGAGACGCCCCATGCCGGTATCAATTTTCAAGTGGATGGGGACTTTTTTCCCTTTTCGAAGGGCCTCCTCGCTGAGCAACTCGGCGGATGACAGGTTAAAAATAACCGGGGTCAGGCCTTTTTCTATCACTTCCTGGGAATCTTCCCGTGTTTGGATACCGCATAGAACGGCTATGGGCAGTTTTATCCCATTATCCCTTAATTTTAGGGCCTCATATAAGTGGGCCACTCCGAGAAAATGGACCCCATTCCTTTCCAGCGTGCTTGAAACCGGTAAAAGACCATGGCCGTAAGCGTCTGATTTTACAACGGCCATGATCTTGATCCTCGGATCTATCAATCGTTTGACCTGGTTCAGATTGTAAACAAGGGATGAAAGATCAATGTGTACGATATTCGACGAACCAATCATTATAAGAATCCATGTTATGATAAACTTTATAAATTAACCGATCGATAAATAGATATCAAGAAATATATTGAAGCCGGGCTTTGGTTGACACAAAGAATGGTTGAAAGTATCATAGATTGCCTTAGAGACATATACCTTTATCATTGTAAAGAATCCACGCCCATCGAAGATCCCGATGCTTTGTACGGGGAAGGACGTGGCTTTGCTTTAACCTCAAAGGAGTTTTATAGGTAAAATCATGAGATATAAGGTTCAAGGAAAACCATAATGAACTCGTAAACCGTGACTCGTGAACCTTGAACCGTGAACCCTGTAACACACAGCCGGATAACCATGATCCGCGATGCGGTATCTTCGACCGGCCTGAAAGACCGGGTTTCTTACATCAAATGCAAAAAAAAGAATCTTAGCTTGATTCTTCATAGGTATTGATGAGGATTTGTTTGAATCATGAGATTATTTTTATGTCTGATCGGTTTGATTCTTGTGGTGGAAGGGCTTCCCTATTTCGCCTTTCCAGACAGAATGAAGGCGTGGTTGAATAAAGTGCGGGAGATACCGGATAATCAGCTCAGGGTCATCGGTTTTGTATCCATGTCTATTGGGTTTGTCATCGTCTATCTGTTCCGCTAAGAAAATCCTTTGACTTTAAAGGACAATTTGATTACCTTACGCCATTTACGCCATTAACAGTCTATTTAGATGTATAATATTGAGGATTATAACTATGATCTACGAGAAGATCTGATAGCACAGGTTCCGGCTTCAAGACGCGACGGCTCCCGCCTGCTTTTCGTTGATCGAGATATATCGTCTTTTTCCGATCTTTATTTTTTTGACCTTCCAGGTCTATTACAAGCCGGTGATCTGCTCGTTGTAAATAACACAAAAGTCATTCCGGCCAGGCTTTACGGCCGGAAGGACAGCGGCGGGAAGGTCGAAATTCTGGTTCTGGAGACCCGGGAAAGTGATGATCCCAAGTCCGGATCCAGATGGTGCCTTTTAAAATCTTCAAAGCGACCCTCAAAAGGAAGTCGCCTGCTCTTTGAAAATAATATATCGGGTATCGTTGAGGACATCGGGGAGGGCGGTCTGATCAGGATTTCATTTTATGGTCCGGAGACTGTCGAGGACCTTATGGAGGAGAAGGGCAAAATGCCTCTTCCTCCTTATATTAAAAGAGAGAACGACCGGTTGTCCGCCATGGACAGGGAAAGGTATCAAACTATATTTTCTAAGAAGAAAGGTGCGGTTGCGGCCCCGACGGCCGGTCTCCATTTTACAGAATCGACGATTGAAAAAATGCGCCAAAAAGGCGTATCTATTGTAGAATTGACTTTACACGTAGGGCACGGCACCTTCCGTCCCGTCAGGGTAAAGGATATAAGAAATCACAGGCTTGGTGAAGAGGTCTACATCGTCGGACCGGAGACCGCCGATGCGGTTAACGCGGCCAAAAAAGAGGGCAGAAGGATTATCGCCGTGGGCACAACCGTGGTGAGGACCCTGGAAACCTTGGCAGGACCTTCCGGTGAGATTATTTCCGGTCACGGCAGGACGGATTTATTGATTACTCCGGGATACACCTTCAAGGCGGTTGACGGGATCATAACCAATTTTCACCTGCCTAAATCTTCGCTGCTCTTCCTGGTCTCCGCCTTCGGCGGGATTGAATTGATGAAGCGGGCCTATCATTGGGCGATTGAACGGGAGTACAGGTTCTATAGTTACGGCGATGCTATGATCATTATTTGATTTTTACTATTTTGAATTTTCAAATTTTACATAAATGCCCCGGGAGCCGTGCCAGGGTTGGAGAGGTAAGGACGTCTCACGGGAGATTCGAGACCCCGGCATTCATGCCGGTCGGTACCCAGGGTTCTGTAAAGGCTTTATCGCCGGGAGATCTGGAGGACGCGGGTGTTCAAATCATATTGGCAAATACGTATCATCTCTATCTGAGACCCGGGCATGAGATTATCAGGAGATTGGGAGGGCTTCACCGTTTTATGGACTGGCATAACCCTATCCTCACGGATAGCGGTGGTTTTCAGGTGTACAGCCTTTCAAAATTGCGAACCATTAGCGAGGAAGGGGTTACTTTTCAGTCACATATCGATGGATCAAGACATTTTATCGGTCCCGAAGAGGCAATAAGGATACAGCAGGCCCTCGGCGGCGATATTATTATGGCCTTTGATGAATGCGTCCCATATCCGGCGGATTATGAATATGTAACAAAATCCGTGCAATTGACGAACCTGTGGGCCGAGAGATGTCTTCAGGAGAACAGGGGAAATAGCCAGGCCCTTTTTGGCATCGTCCAGGGCGGTACCTATAGTGATCTGAGGGAAATGAGCGCCAGGGCACTGCTTGAAATGGGATTTGACGGCTATGCCCTGGGCGGGTTATCTGTTGGAGAAGACAGCGATACGAGGGAGAGGATCATACGGGAGACCATCGTTTTATTCCCGGAAGACAGACCGGTTTACCTTATGGGTGTGGGCAGACCGGAAGATATCCTTGAGGCCGTTATGCTCGGCGTGGACATGTTTGATTGCGTCATGCCCACGCGTAACGCGAGAAATGGGACCCTTTTTACAGGGAAAGGAAAGGTAATAATTAAAAATTCCCGCTATATAGAAGACCCTAAGCCAATTGATGAAGACTGTGGGTGTTATGCCTGCTCTCATTATTCGCGGGCCTATTTGAGACACCTTTTCATGGCGAATGAGCTTTTGGCATACCGGTTGAACAGTATTCATAATATAACCTATTATGCCCGTTTTATGGAGGCTATCCGGAATGCCATTCTGGAAGAGAGATTGGATGATTTTAAAGATCAATTCTATAAAGGAAGGGACAAAGAAATTGAATATGGATAAAAAGTCGAGTGGCCATTCATTAAAGTCCAAAAACCGGATAAGGTAACCACTTCACTATTTAATCCTATGAACGTCTATATCAAACCAAAGGGAGGTTTATAATGAATTTCTTGGCATACGCTATGGGAACAGGTGGTGGAGGAGCCGGCTCACAGGGTGGAGGTTTTGGTGCCTTTATTCCTCTGATCCTCATGTTTGCTATCTTTTATTTCCTGCTAATCAGGCCCCAGCAGAGGAAGGCTAAATTACACAAGGAGATGCTGTCCGCCTTAAAGAAGGGGGATAGAGTCGTCAGTTCGGGAGGGCTTCATGGGGTTGTTACCGGCCTGACCGATGATATCGTTACCATGGAGATCGCTCCGAAGGTAAGGGTTAAGGTATCAAGGGGCTCTATCGCGGGCGCAGTTGGGAAAGAAGGGACTTAATAATTGTTAATTGCCAGTTATCAATTGTTAATGGGCGACGGATTAAGGGGGTATAGACTTTGTCAAGAAACTTGGGTTTACGCGGGGCCATAATCGGTTTTTTGGTCTTGATGGCATTATTGTATCTGGTACCATCATTAAGCGGGGAGCTTCCCAAGTGGTGGTCGGGCATATTGCCCAAGGAGAAGATTAAACTTGGCCTTGATCTGCAGGGAGGGATGCACCTCATACTGGAAGTTGAGGCGGCAAAGGCCGTGGAATCGGATCTTGAAAGGACCATTGAAGATATCCGGGATGATATGCGAAAAGAAAGGATCCGGTACCTTGAACTGAGACGCAACGGGATTGCCGGTATTGATGTCAAGCTGATGAGGGAGGTGGATAAAATATCCTTCGAGGATATGATAAAATCCCGATATCCTGATTTTGATCTTGAAGCAGGTGAGAAAACAGCGGAAGGCGATTCTTTAAGGATGATTTTGAAAAAAGCGTCCAGGGATCAGATCATGAAACTGGCGACGGATCAGGCCATTGAAACGATAAGAAATCGGATTGACCAGTTCGGTGTCAATGAGCCGGACATAAGGCCCCAGGAAAATCACCGGATACTGATTCAACTACCGGGGATCAAAGAGCCTGAAAGGGCTATCGAGCTTATCGGCAAAACCGCCCAGTTAGAATTCAAACTGGTCGATGACGAGAACAGCCTGGAGGAGGCCCTGAAAGGGAATATACCCCCTGGAAGGGAAATCAAGTACGAGATCAGCGTTAACCCCAAAACGGGTACCACGAGAAAAATACCGTTTCTGCTGAAAAAGAGGACTTCCCTTACCGGTAAGTATTTAACGGACGCGCGGGTGCAAATTGACAGGCAGTATAACGAGCCCTATGTCTCTTTGACCTTTAATAAAAAGGGGGCGAGAATATTTGAGAGAATTACCGGAGAAAATATTGAGAAAAGGTTGGCCATTGTCCTGGATAACAATGTATATTCCGCGCCGGTCATAAGAGACAGGATCGCAGGCGGACGGGCACAGATTACCGGGCAGTTTACCATGGAGGAGGCAAAAGACCTAGCCATTGTACTCAGGGCCGGGGCCCTTCCGGCACCGGTTAAGATCCTGGAAGAAAGAACGGTCGGTCCTTCTCTGGGAAAAGACTCGATTCAAAAGGGATTCAAATCCATGATCATCGGCGGCCTGATTGTCATCTTCTTCATGATCATCTATTACGGATTTTCAGGAATTATCGCGGATATTGCCCTCATTCTCAATATCCTGTTCATCATGTCGGGTCTTGCCTTTTTCGGCGCCACCCTGACTCTCCCGGGCATTGCCGGAATAATACTCACGATCGGTATGGCGGTAGACGCCAATGTCCTCATCTTTGAAAGAATGCGCGAGGAGTTACGATTGGGAAAATCTCCGAGGACCGCCATTGAGGGCGGATATAGTAAGGCCATCGTAACCATTCTGGACGCGAATGTTACGACCTTCATTGCCGCCCTGGTACTGTTTCAATTCGGTACCGGCCCGGTAAAGGGTTTCGCTGTGACGCTCAGTATCGGCATTGTGGCGAGCTTTATTACCGCCGTGTTTGTTACGAGAGTGATTTACGATTTTCTATTTATTCACTGGCGCTGGAAGAGATTGAGCATATAATAGCTGCCGGTGGCTTGGAAGAAGCCCAGACCTATGGTCGGGATTCTTCACTTCTTTTGCAGATAGCCGAATGCTTTGGTTAAATACAGTTCTTACGGGGTCGATTCATGGAAATAATAAAACCGGATACGCATATTGATTTCATCGGGAAGAAATGGGCCGCTTTTATTCTGTCCAGTTCCCTGATAGTCATCACGATCTTTTTACTTATCTGGAGGGGCGGTCCAAACTTGGGTGTGGATTTTTCCGGCGGCATCCTGATTCAAATTAAATTAGGAAATCCGGAGACCCTGTCAAATATCAGGGAGGCCCTGAGACCGGTACAGCTTCAGAACAGCATCATTCAGGAATTCGGAGAAAGGGGGGGATCCGAATATCTCATCAGGGTGAGGGAAACCGAAATCCAGGTGAAAGGTTTGAGTGATAAAGTAGAGAAGGCATTGACAGACCAGTTCGGAGGTCAGGTAGATATTAGGCGGGTTGAGATGGTTGGGCCGAAAGTTGGCAAGGATCTCCGGCAGAAGGCCCTGTATGCGATATTTTTCGCCATACTGTTTATTGCCATATATATATCCGGACGATTTGAACTTAAATGGCTGATGAGCATTGTCATGGCCCTGTGCCTGATGGGAGCCGTTTATATTGCGTCCCGTTTTGGAGTCAGCGTTACCTGGTTAATCATCATCGCACTGATCATTACCATAGGGCTGTGCTGGATACTGAAGCTGAAATATGCCATGGGGGCAATCCTGGCCCTCATACATGATGTTACGATAACCGTAGGAGCCTTCGCCCTGACAGACCGGGAAGTATCCCTTTCCATCATAGCGGCGTTGCTCACGCTCGTCGGATATTCCCTGAACGATACGATCGTTGTCTTTGACAGGATCCGGGAGAACCTGAGACGATTTCGCAAGGGAAAATTGGAAAACGTGATAAACTCGAGTATTAATGAGACCCTGAGCAGGACCATCCTGACCTCCGGGACTACGCTGATTGTGGTCGTGGCTCTGTTTGTCTTAGGTGGAGCGGTCATTCATGACTTTGCCTTTGCAATACTGGTAGGGATTATCGTAGGTACCTATTCATCTATATTTGTGGCAAGCCCTATTATCCTGGTCTGGGAAGGCAGTCATGATGAAAGGGGTAGGGCAAGAAAATCGTAAGGAACATTGAGTGAAAAGGAAAAGGAGAAAAAAACCGAGTAATAAGCGAATCATCTTTTGGATAGCAGTCCTGCTAATATTAGCCGCCTTAGCAACGGGATACCGTCTATGGTCCTGCATGAATAATGTCTCACCTCAATTCAATTTTATACTAATCAGTAAGGATGGCGAGCTTCTGAAGCTCCTGAACGGCGAAAGCCTCCAACTTCACCCCAACAGCAGACTCAGGCTATTGGATATTTCGACCAACATCTGTTTCAACAGAGGCATTCGCCTTGTAGCAAAGGAACTGGATGTAAACGCCTTTTTATATGACGAGATCCCCTTAGCTGACCTGCTGCCGGATCGAAACATATTTAACAGATACGACTTTAAATTGCATGTGAAATACTATAATCAGGAGATCGGTCATGTGGATATTAAAGTTGAGCCTTATATTGAGGATTGGTTGGATAAGGCGGAAAGGACCATTGACAGCGAGAGAAAAATCGAAGTGCTGGAACAGGCCCTAAAACTGAAAATCGATAGTAAAGGGATAAAGGAGAAGCTGATACAGGAATACATCTCCCTGAAGAAATGGAAAGAAGCCGCCAGGTTGATGGAGGAGATGGTCAAGAATAAACCTGATCAGGCTGTCTTATATGATCTGCTAAAAGTCTATGAGGCCATGCCGAGCACGAAGGATGTCATTTCGGTATTAAAAAGGCTTATTGAGCTTAAGCCGGATGATATCGACCTCAGGCTTCGCCTGGCAACCACTCTGGAAAATCAAAAGAGATATAACGAGGCCATCAGGGAATATGAAGGGCTGCTCAAGCTAATGAATAAAGAGGACCTCCTGCCGGTGTATCGGGCCCTGGCTTTTCTTTACACGGAAACCAACCAGACTGAAAAGGCCATTTCTGCCTACCTCAATGCAGTTGAATTCGATAAAAATGATGCAAACACATATTATAATCTCTCTTTTTTATGTGAGAAGAGCGGCCGCAAGGATGAAGCGGATCTCTATTTAGGCAAGGCCCTCGCGCTTAAACCAGGGGATATGGAAGGACGTTTGAAATTATCGGAGGACCTGATCGAGAAAGACAGGCTGAAAGAGGCTGAAAGATACCTGGGTGAAGTATTAGAGAAAAACCCCAAATCGTTGAAGGCATTGCTGTTAATGGCCCATATCGAAGAGGTAGGGGGTGATAGGGAGGATTTAAAAAAGATATATAAAAGAATTCTCGCCATTGAACCGAAAAACAAGACAGTGGGTTATAATCTCGGGATCATAGAATATGAGACCGGAAACCTGTCCGACGCACTGCCCTATTTACGGAAATATTTAGAGACATCGCCAAAGGATATCGAGGTTCACATCATACTGTATGATATATACAGGCGGCAAAAAAATGATGATATGGCCATAAAAGAGGCACAGACAATCATTGAATTGAGACCCGAAGCCATCGATTATTATCATCAACTATTTGATCTCCTGAGCAAATATGGCCGGTACGGGGATGTGATAAAGATTATGAAAAAAGGAATTGATTCTCATCCCAAAGATACGGACCTCCGGAAGTATTTGATACTCTCCTATTTAAAGACAGGGGAAGAAGATCTTGCTATCGGGCAGATCGAAGAAGTATTGAAAATTACACCGAACGACATCCCCATGCTCCTCCAATTGGCCAAGCTCCAGGAGAAAAAGGGGAGGCTGAAAGAAGCCCTCGCAGCCTATAAAAAGGTGGTGGACATATCCCCGGGTCTCGAAGAGGCAGAGGATGCCTATCTGAGGCTGAGGCTTGAGACCCTTCCCAGTGACTGAGAAATCCCGGCCTGCTCCTTTACCAGATTTTTATGGCTGGACCTTTTTTCGAGAGGGGTGTTTTTTATTGTATTAAAATGTCGCAAAGGAACAGGGATTCTATCCAGGTAACAGCAGGTTTGATCTTTAAAGATGGGAGACTTCTTATCACAAAACGCCCCGAAGGAACCCATTTAGCCGGATTATGGGAATTTCCCGGAGGAAAACAGGAGACCCATGAGACCCTTGAGGAATGCCTGCAGAGGGAGATACGTGAAGAACTGGGAATAGAGATCATGGTTAATAAACTCGTTCTGACGGTCCGGCACGAATATGATACAAGGGTCGTAAACTTGAATTTCTTTGAATGTACCGGCATGAAGGGCCGTCCAAGGGCCCGCGAGGGGCAGGAGATAAGGTGGGTTGATCCCGCTGATCTAAAACAATATACCTTCCCGCCACCGGATAGAAAGATCTTAGAGTATTTAATCTCACGAAGCGGTAATGAGGGGTATCCGGAAGAAAAGAGGAGATCCCTTCCTATGAAAGACAATTATGACCGGAAAGAAGATATCATTCATACCGCCTTTACCCTGGGAATTGAGTATGAAAAGACGATCATGGGATGTTGCCAATGCACGATAGCGGCCATCCAGGATGCATTGAAAATAAAAAATGACACAGTCTTTAAGGCCGGAACCGGCCTTACTGCGGGTGGAGGCGTTTCCTGCGAAGGTTCATGCGGGGGATATGTCGGGGGAGTGATGGTGATGAGCTCCCTATTCGGCAGGCGAAGAGTTATGTGGGAATATGATAATGACGAAAAGGACTGCGCTCATAATATGGCAAAAGAACTTTTCGGTATGTTCAACCGGGAATACGGAAGCATCATTTGTAAAAGGATCCATAGGAGGCTTTTCGGCAGGACATTTGATTTAAGGAATGTTCGGGACAGGGAAGCATTCGAAAGATTAGGTGCGCATGTTGATAAGTGCACAAGCGTGGTGGGAACAGCGGCGGGCTGGGCGACCGAACTGATACTGAATGAAATGGAAAACCGCGGGATGACCCTGAATGACCTTTAGAAAGAAGGTGAAAAACGGGTCTTCCGAGTTCAGATATTTTTCGGATGTGTCTCAACGGGGTAGTTTCTACCCATCCTCCCCCATACATACAGGGAGGACGGGTTTTGGGAGGGAGCACACAGGACCTTCCATGCCATCCTCCTTTCTCCACCTCTCCTTCTTTCCCCTTTCCCGAAGAAGAGCCTCTTTTGATAGAGGTGACAATTTGGGGCTGTGTGCAGACAATTCGAGTAAAGTACAAAATCCATGCCAGAATTATTCCAGCCTGGTGATTATTTGAAAAAGAACTCCTCAGATGAGTTGAAACCCTTCCTATATGCCTGTTTCGGAAGATCGCCCAAGGTGCGAAATGGGGGATGTCCGGGTAAGACATCATCCAATCCGTTGAAAAGCAAATGGACAGCGCACATATATTTGTGCACATGTGCACTGATTTTTGTGCAATTTCGGCCCGTTGGTCCTCCGGTCTGTGAAAAAAAGTGCGACATGATCAGGGACTGAGAGATGATGAAGCATTTCCGGTGGTAACACATTAGCATTTTGAAAGATGGTTAATAAAGAAGGGCGCTCGGGGATAATAAAGGCAGGCGCAGGGCTTGGGGCACAAGGCATAGGGTAAAAATGAATCAGACGAAAAGAAATCTGCCTTGAGCCTTACGCCTTGGGCCTTGAGCCTCTTTTTTATTGGCTTTCGGCCCGGGAAAGAGATTGCTGAGCACCCAAGCTGTTGAAAAGGACTAAATAGTTACTTCCGGTGAAGTGCTAAGGAGTGGAGAATAGAAGACACGGAAAAGAGATATTCTGTGTTCAGTTTTCCATCGCCTTTTTTATTCGATCCAAGAGGGAGGGGTCGTTTCGGGAAAGTTCCTTCGCCTTTTGAAAATGAAAATTCGCCTTATCAATTTGATGCAGTCTTTTAAAATAGATCCCGAAATTATAATGGGCAAGGCCAAGCCTGTCCTGCCTTCCCAGGGAGACTCCGAGATTATAATAGACCTCGTCCTTGACCGGTTCCATGGATATCAGCCTTTCAAAAATACCAACGGCATTGGAATATTCTTCCAGGTTCTGATAGGAAATTCCCAGCAGAAAAAGCGTGGATTTATCAAGATTGTTCTTTTTTAATATCCTGTTAAAGACCTTGATGGCCTCTCGATCCTGGCCAAGGAGCTGATAGGTTTCGCCCAAATATTTCAGGATAACGGGTGACTCGGACAGTCCCTGTAACGCCTTTTTAAATTGTTCCAAGGCTTCAGGATATTCGGACCTCTCTTTTAATACAATACCCAGGCCGAAATGGGCCAGAGGGGAGTCCTTATCCTTTTCCAGTTCAAGTTCAAACTGACTCTCCGCCTCGGGTCCTTCAGAATACCTCGCCCTTAATATCGTTTTAAATAAAGGGTAGGAATCCCTGAAACGATCGGCCCCTTCTTTTTCGGTAAAAGGGGGGCGAGAGGCCAGCGTGGACTCAATTTCGGCCATCCTTTCTGTCGCGCCGGGATGGGTCAAGAGGTAAGATGGGGTTTTATTCATGCTGGAAAGCCCCCGCTGGAGTTTTGTGAGGGCACTAACCATTCCCATTGGGTTAAAACCGGTTTCATCCATATATTTTACAACCAACTGGTCGGCTTGGCGCTCATCATTCCGGCTATAACTGAGCTGCTTCTGAACCCCGGCGGCCACGGAACCGGTTATGACTGCTTCGGAGAGTGCACCCCCTAATAAACTGCCCGCCAGGACACCGGCAAGGGTGGCCAGACCTATTTTTTTGTTCTGTTCAATTCTATCTGAAAGATGCCTTGAAGAGACGTGTCCGATTTCGTGGCATAGGATTGCCGCTAACTCGTCAATGTTCATGGCCTGTATAAGACCCGTAAATACAAAGATGTGCCCACCCGGCCCGGCGAAGGCATTCAGTTCGTCACCTTTGATAATATGGAACTGAAAAGGGAAGGGTTTCGTTTTAAGAGACTTAAGCAGGTATTGGCCCAAGTCATTGATATATTCCACGGAAAAATCGTCATCAACCAGATCGTAATGTCTCTGGATATCGGCTAAAAATTTTTTACTCAGCTTCTGCTCATCTTCTATGGATATCGCATAAACACCATGCTTTCCCGGAAGAAAGAGAAAAAACAGTGTGAGAATGGATATGAAAAGGATATTTCCTCTATGAAACCTGTTTCCCATTTTCATTCAGACCTATTCTTGGTGCCTCTATCCAGAGACCTTCCAGATCATAGAATTCCCGGACAGGCTGATAAAATATATGGATTACCAGATCACCATAATCCATTAATATCCATTGACCTTCCTTCTCCCCTTCAATCCCGAGCGCCTTGAGACCTCTGTCGCGCATTCTCCTGCTCAGATGCCTGCTGATGGACTGCACCTGCCGGCTGGAGTTTCCCCCGGCTATGAGAAAGTAATCGGTAATGGATGTCAATTTTCCCACCTCAAACAGCACCGGATTGACGGCCTTTCGCTCCCTGATAATCTCAGAAGCGAGAAGTGCCTTATCGAGAGTGTTCATGGATTTTGTATAACCCCTTTTCCGTAATATAGGATATGACCAATTCCGGAACCAAAAAACGGATAGATTTTCCCAAGGCGACCGTTTCCCTGATCTTCGTAGAGGATATCTCCATGTTGGTGGTTTCCTTATAAATCAGGACATTTCCTGAAGGGATAACAAACGTATTGACATTGTCCCCCTCAATAAAGCCGGCATCCAGGGAAAGGATAAAGGGTTTTAATGTACTAAAGGCAAACCCGGGCCTTTTTATGACCATAAAATTGGCATCATCAAACAGATTCCTGTATTCCTTCCATGTCCTGATCTCCTGAAAGGCATCCGTTCCTATAATGAAGAAGAGTTCCAGCTCGGCATCATAAAGGTTATGGATCTCCCTGAGGGTTTCGATAGAATAGGAGAGGCCTTCACGACGCCCTTCGAGATCCAGGACATCAAGGCTTGGTGAAGACTGGGCCGCCAAGCGTGTCATGGTAAGACGGTCCTGGAAAGGGGTTAAATGCTCATAGTCCTTATGCGGCGGTAATGAACCCGGGATAAGGAAAACTTTTTCCATATCCAGTTCCTCGCAAACCTCTTCCGCCACACGCAGATGTCCGAAATGAATCGGATCGAATGTACCCCCGAGGACACCTATTCTCAAATCTTTATACTCCTCTAATCCCTTATCTGCCCATCCCCATGGACAATAAACTTCGTTGTTGTCAATTCCTTCAAACCCATGGGTCCAAAGGCATGAAGTTTGGAGGTGTTTATTCCGATCTCGGCCCCGAGTCCAAGCTGGAAGCCGTCGTTGAACCGGGTTGAGGCATTGACCAGCACCACCGATGAATCCACTTCCGACAGGAATTTTTTGGATCGTTCATAATCCCTTGTGACAATGGCCTCCGTATGATTCGAACCGTATTTCTCAATATGGTCGAGGGCCTCATCCATACTTGAGACAACTTTTACAGTAAGGATAAGATCCAGAAATTCGGCGGGCCAATCCGATTCCTCCGCGGGTTTTGCATCCGGTATAAAATCCATGGTCCTGGAACATCCCCTGATCTCGACACCGGCATTAGTTAAACGTTTCGCGATTTGGGGAAGAAAGACGCCGGCTATTTTTTCATGGACAATCATGGTCTCCATGGCATTACAGACACCCGGTCTCTGAACCTTGGCGTTAAAGCATATATCACCGGCTGTTTCCATATCGGCGAATTCGTCCACGTAGATATGACAAACGCCCTTGTAGTGCTTCAATACCGGAATGCGGGAATTCTCGGCCACGAACCGGATCAGACCTTCCCCTCCCCGCGGGATAATGATATCGATGAGATCTTCGAGACCCAGCAGGATCTTCACCGCCTCCCGTTCTGTAGTGGGAATGACCTGTACGGCCTTTTCAGGAAGACCGGTTTCCTCAAGGGCCTCTTTCAATATCTCTCCCAGGATCCTGTTTGAATGGATTGCCTCGGACCCGCCCTTCAGGATGACGGAGTTGCCCGATTTCAGGCAGAGACTCGCCGCTTCAACGGTCACATTGGGCCTGGATTCGTAGATAAAACCGATGACTCCAAGGGGTATCCGGACTCTCCCGACCACAAGCCCGTTCGGCCTCTTCCACATTCCCGTAATCTCGCCCACGGGATCTGGCAGACTCGCTACTTCCCTCAGGCTTTCAGCCATGGCCCGGAGGGTTTTATCATTTAAAGTCAAACGGTCCATCATGGCCGGCGTAAGGCCCTTCTCTTCTGCAAGGGACAGGTCCTTTCTGTTTTCCTTTACAATATCCGCTTCCCTTTGAAGAAGTTTTTCCGCCGTCAGCCCGAGGACGTCGTCTTTCAGTCCGCTATCCGCTCTTCGCAGAATCCTGGAAGCCTCTTTTGCGGCCCTGGCCATCTCCTCAATCATTCCTTCGATATGCATTACTTTCTCCATTTTTCATGTCGACGGTTAGAACTAAATTGTCTCGGTGCACGACCTCGTCATCATGCTTATACCCAAGCGTGGACTCGATGTCTCCACTTTTAAGCCCCATGATCTTTTTAATATCAGCGGCCGGATAATTCACCAGACCAACGGCTATTTCCCTGTCATCCTCGTCCAATAATACAACCGAATCACCTAAACCGAACCTTCCTCTGACCTCTTTGACTCCCGAGGGAAGGAGGCTTTTGCCCCTTTTCTTAAGGGCCTCACTCGCGCCTTGATCAATAATAAGGCTGCCCTTGGGCGATTTTGTAAAGGCGATCCAACATTTGCGGCCACAGAGAGTTGTATCCTGGGGCATAAAAAGCGTTCCAATGTCCCTGCCCGCGAAGATATCCTTCAGTACACCCGGCCTTCGGCCGTTGGCAATAATAACCGGCGTGCCTCCGAGGGATGCGTTCCGGGCGGCCCGGATCTTGCTTAGCATGCCGCCGGTGCCGAGAAACCCGGGTATCGAGCCCGCATATCGTATGATATCACTGTTTACTTTATCCACGACCCTAATAAAAAGGGCATCATTGTGGGTTCTCGGATCCTTGTCAAAAAGGCCTTCAATGTCCGTCAGGTTGATAAGGAGATGGGATTGCGTCATACTGGCAACCATGGCGCTCAGGTTATCATTATCTCCAAACTTGATCTCATCCACCACAACGGTATCATTTTCGTTGATAACAGGGATGATCTTCCAGGATAAAAGTGTAAAAACCGTGTTTCTCGCATTCAGGTATCGGCGCCTGTTATTGAGATCGTCCCTTGTAATCAGTATCTGTGCCACGGTCTGTCCATGGCGTCTAAAGGCCCTTTCATAGGCCATCATGAGACGGCTCTGTCCCACGGCCGCAATGGCCTGCTGTTTTGATATGGATTCGGGCCTCTTTGGCAGACCGACTTTTTTTAATCCCGAAGCAATAGCTCCTGATGAAACCAGGATAACCTCTATCCCGCTTTTCCTGAGGTCGTATATTTCACTGGAAAGACTATTAATCACCCTGCTGTCCAGCCCCTTTTTCCCCGTAAGCACCCCGCTTCCGGCCTTTACAACAACCCTCCTGACAGAACTCAATAGCTTAAACCTGTCTATACTCGGTCCCTTTTCCATTCCGTCCGTTCAGTAATTGATTCTCCAAAATCCGTTTCAGATCTTCAAGCCCTTCACCCGTTAATGCCGAAATGGGTAAGGATTTAACGCCCGCCCCTGTAAGGGCCGATTGTATTTCTTCAATACCTTTTCCACGGGAGGGAAGCAGGTCTATTTTGTTTAAAAGAATCATCATACTCTTCCGAATCAGATCCGGATTGTACTTCTCCAATTCATCCCGAAGGAGGTTGAAATCTTTAAGAAAAAGGCCCATGTGAACATGGGTGGCATCGATGAGATGGAGGAGGAATCTTGTCCTTTCAATATGCTTCAGAAAACGATGCCCAAGGCCTTTCCCTCCACTCGCGCCTCCTATCAGCCCCGGCAGGTCGGCGAGCGTCAGGGACGAGCCATCTTCTAGCTCCATCACACCCAGGTTCGGGAAAATGGTCGTAAATGGATACCTTCCGATCTTGGGATTTGCCATGGTGAGACGAGACAGGAGGGTAGATTTACCGGCATTAGGCAGACCGATAATTCCTATGTCCGCGATGTATTTGAGGGAGAGTCTGAGCCTTTTCCCCTGCCCCGGGGATCCCGGCTGTGCGAATTTGGGCGTTCTGTTGGTCGAAGTAGCGAAGTGACTGTTTCCTTTTCCGCCCTTTCCCCCGGGCGATATGCAGATTTCCTGGTTTTCCCGGATCAGATCGGCTAATAGTGCGCCCGTATCATGATCGTAAATAACGGTTCCAATGGGGACCTGGATAATCGTATCCGCGCCGTTTTTTCCCGCCTGGTTTTTCCCTTTTCCTGGACTGCCGTTTTGGGACTTAAAATGTTTCCGCGAACTAAAATAAGACAGGGTGTGTATCGCGTTTGACGCCCTAATAATGATGCCCCCGCCGTACCCGCCGTCCCCGCCGTCCGGGCCTCCCTTAGGAATAAAGCGCTCTCTTCTGAAACTGACGCATCCCTTTCCTCCATCTCCCGAGACAGTGCTTATCACAGCTTCATCAAGAAAACCCATAGAATCCTCGGAAGGTGGAAAGGGCGGGATTTTTACTCTGCGTAAACACTCACCTTTTTTCTCTTTTTATCCAACCGTTCGAATGTGACAATCCCGTCGATTTTAGAAAAAAGGGTATAATCTTTTCCCAATCCGACATTGATACCGGGATGTATCTTTGTCCCCTTCTGTCTGATCAAAATATTCCCGGCGCGCACTCTCTGCCCGGCAAATCTTTTTACGCCATACCTTTGCCCGGCGCTGTCCCTGCCGTTTCGAGAACTGCCTCCTGCCTTTTTATGCGACATGATAAATCGTCCTTATGATAGAGTAATGAATCATTCACGGATACTTTTCGATTTCAGATACCGGTTTTTGCATGAATCCATAGCGGTGTACCTTCATGCCTCAACATCTTCAACCTTGACCAATGTAAAATCCTGCCGGTGTCCCTGTTTCTTTCTATAGCCTTTTCTTCTCTTGTATTTAAAAACTACGATTTTACGGTTCTTGCCGTGCCTTGTGATACGGCCCGTAACCCTTGCCTCGGAAAGATATGGACTTCCGAGGGTTACCTTTTCACCGTCTGAAGTCATCAGTACCTTATCAAAGACAACCGGGTCCCCCGCCTTGCCGGTAAGTTTTTCTATCTTAACCATTTCTCCGGGGGAAACGCGGTACTGTTTTCCACCGGATTGTATTACAGCATACATGCCCACCTCCTCGAATTTCCTGATCACAACCCTTTATAATAAACAGGAAATAGATAAAAGTCAAATGATTCATCATAAACAATAAAAATGCCCCCGGCGCGACTCGAACGCACGGCACCCAGATTAGGAATCTGGTGCTCTATCCACCTGAGCTACGGGGGCATAGCAAGAAAATCAATAGATATTGAATTTATCCGGGGTTATATAGCCTGCATGATAGGTGAAAACGAATCTA
>CAYTUL010000019.1:0-16928 GCA_964441135.1 uncultured Desulfobacteraceae bacterium
GCCCTGAATAAAGTCGAAGGGCGGTGTTGACGTTCGGCTGAGCTCACGTCGAAGCCTTCGATCGCTCCTCTCCCGCGCATAGGCGGCGGGATTTCGCAAGCTCAAACTGCAGCGTATAAATAAGGCGCAAGGCACAGGACGGTCAACAAAGATGAGTGGAACGAGGCAAACAATCCTGAATACTGAAACCTGCGATCTTTTACCTTAAGAGCTTGTGTATTTACTTTTTTAGAGCGGCAAAGCCGCGTTATATAGAATCGCGAAGCGATTGTATGCCTTGATGGTGTCCAGGGTGATTCAAAATCCATGGCCATTATTATCTGATGGTGGATTTTGGCCATACTGCCTGGGTCAGATTATCAAGGGTCGGAAAAAGGGTGGATACGATGATATTGAATTTTTATTTACAGGGCTCTGGCCTATATCGGATACTGTTTTTATTTGCATAATAATAATCCTTTGTTGTTAAATAGTGCTCATACATGAATTGCCTTTACGGATTTTCATCCTCCGGACAATTAATCTTTCATGAATATAATTGATTAATATGAAAAAATTATCTAAAATCATACAGAATATACATCTTATAAAATCTTTAGGATTACACCTTGACAGAAAATATATATTTCCATTAAATTTTATGTGTCGTTCATAGATCTTATTCAGGCATACATCTTATAACCTTAACGAGGGAGGGTACCATGCGTCGATTACTTTCAATACTACTTTTTTTGGGAATCGCGGTCTTAATGATCGGTTTTGGGATGACAACAGTTGTATCTGCCAAAGACATAAAAGTAGGGGCGGTGATTAATCTGACGGGACCGGCTTCTACATGGGGTCAATTCCATGCAAAAGGCCACCAGGATTATTTCCGCTACGTCAACGAGGTCAAGGGCGGGGTTGCCGGTAATAAGATCGACCTCACCATAGTGGATCATGCCTACAAGGTCGCGGAGGCGGTGAAATTTGTAAAAAAGTTCTGCACATCGGATAAGATGGACTTCATTGCCACCTGGGATGCAGGCTCAGGGATCATGGCAAAACCCATTATTCAACAGTATAAAATCCCCCTCATAAACTACTCCACCTACCAGGGTTTCCTTAAACCTCCCGTGGATTACGCCTACCTCCCTTTTGGCGCCTATGATATGGACAGCTACGCTGTAATGGAATATATCAAAGCGATTCATAAGGGCGATGTACCCAAGGTAGGGCTCCTTACTTACAACAATACCTACGGAAAATCGATCCATGATGCCAGTAAGGAGGCCGCAGAAAAGTTCGGGGTGAATATCGTTGGAATTGAAGAGTTCCCCACCAGGATTGTTGATCTGAACACGGAACTGCTCAGGCTCAAGAGTAAGGGAGCGGAATATATTTTCATGCAGTGTCTTCCCTCCGCTATTTTGACCGCCTTAAAATCTGCGGACAGGGTAAAATTCGATGGCCTTTTCTTCGGGACCTGGACCTCTACGGATCCTGACTTTTTCAAACGGGGAAAGGGATTGATCCGCGACCGCATGTACATGCAGTTTCCGGCAGGACTCCCGGTTGACCAGACACCCGGAATAGAACTTTTAGAGACCCTTTGGAAAAGATATAAGACTGTCGACAAATTTGACGCCTCATACTGGGAAGGGGTGGTCATCGCCTCAATAATGGAAAGGGCCTTTGAACGAGCCAATGAAAAATTCGGTAAGATCGATAATGAGACAATAAACCAGGCCCTTGAGACTTTTCGTAACGAGAATTTCGGCGGCCTTGTCCCGGATGTTACTTATACAAAAACCGATCACAGCGGCTCCTGGAAGGCGAGAATAGTAAAGATAAATGAAGATCAAACCTTTATTCCTTTGACCGGCTTCTGGGCTCCTGGAAAGGAGACGGTTCATATTATTAAATAACAGGTAGCTGCATGAAGGCCTTTCGCGGTCAGCCAAGCATCTTTACCTCCCTTCGGCCGGAAGAAAAGCGGGCCGAACTGGAGGTAAAGGAGCTTTCACTAAGATTTGGGGGTATTACCGCTCTTAACCGGATTGACCTAACGGTAAGTACCGGAGAACTGGTCGCTGTAATCGGTCCGAATGGCGCCGGAAAGACCAGCCTGCTGAATTGTATAACAGGCTATTACAAACCTCAGGAAGGCCAGATTTTTTTCAATGGAGAAGACATAACCCGCCATCCTACTCATCACCTTACCAGTCTCGGAATCGGGAGGACCTATCAGAATATCGAGCTTTTCCCCGGGATGACTGTATTATCGAACATGTTATTAGCTCGTCATGTTCATTGCAACTACAATATCGGGCTGGCCTCTATTTTCTCCAAGTCCGTTCGAAAAGAAGAAGTACGTCATCGGAAGGTCTTGGAAGAATTGATCGATTTCCTCGAAATGCAATCAATTCGTAAAAAGCTTGTGGGTTCTTTGCCCTATGGTCTTCGAAAACGCGTCGAATTGGGCCGTGCCCTGGCCTTGGAACCAAAGCTTCTGATCCTTGATGAACCTTTCGCGGGAATGACCCTTGAGGAAAAGGAGGACATGGTTCGATTCCTGAGGGAGCTGAATGGGGCATGGAATCAGACTATGGTCCTGGTAGAACATGACATGTCGGTGGTGATGAGCGTCTCAAAAAGGGTTATTGTATTGGACTTTGGAGTAAAACTGGCTGAAGGATCCCCCGATTTTGTTCAAAATCATCCACAGGTGATCAAGGCTTATCTTGGAGATACCTCGAAGATAGATTAAGAATCGGAATGACAGCGTCTGAATGCAAAGCATTGCTACTTAAATATTCGTACAGTAATGGACCAATAGTATTTGATGGCCAAGATTAATCATAATGTAGAGCGGCTGGACGAGAATATTTTATCCTCCATGTGCCAGTTTACCTTTCCCCAGATTTTATCCAGATTAGCTGAGAAACTGGGGTCTGAAAGGATAGCCATAAGGGAGAAGGCCTATGGTATCTGGCAGACATACAACTGGAGAAACTATTTACGATATACAAAGCTCGTTTGCCTTGGATTGATATCACTGGGGCTTAAAAGGCATGAAAACGTCGGGCTTATCGTGGATAATCATCCCGAGTGGCTCTTCAGTGAATTGGGGGCCCAGTCCGCCGGCGCTGTGACTGTTAATCTGTTCACATCCGCCGTGGCCAAGGAGTTGATTTATGGTCTAAACCGCATTCAGGCCACCTATGTCATCGCTCAGGACCAGGAGCAGATCGATAAATTACTGGAATTCAGGGATGACCTATCTCATGTCAGGAGAGTAATCTACATCGATCCTACGGGAATGAGGACCTACGGGGACGATCCATGGCTGGTTAGCTTCGCCCAGCTTCTCGAGATGGGACGAAAATTAGACGAGGACGAGCCTGAACTCTTTCTCAAGGAGCTTTGGGAGGGAAAACCGGATGATGTGGCCTTGATGCTCATGACATCGGGGACTACAGGACAGCCCAAACTTGTCATGCTCAGTTATGAGAACTTCACGGAAATGGCTAAAAAGTGGTTGGAAACCGCTCCCATCGGTATCGGGGATAACTGGATATCTATTACACCAACGGCCTGGATTGTGGATCAGATGTGGGGTGTGGGGATCACCCTCACCGGGGGCATGACCATGAATTTCCCTGAGACATTTGAGACCGTCATGGAAGACTTCAGGGAAATAGGTCCTTCTGTTATTGTTACCTCTTCCAGATTCTGGGAAGATCTCGCCTCCAGAATAAGAGTCAAGATCAACGACGCGGGATTCATTAAGAGATGGGCATATAAACAGTCCCAGAAGGTTGGCGGGATGGTGGTGGATATGGAATCCGATGGAAAAGCCGTTCCATCCAAACTCGGGCTGCTGAAATGGCTGTTCCAATGGCTTGTCTCAAAACCGCTCATGGACCGTGTAGGTTGTCTGGGATTTCGGGCCGCCTACACCGGAGGACATCCTATAAGTCCCGACGTGATCCGGTTTTTCAGGGCCAATGGATTGAACCTGAAGCAATGTTACGGCCTTACAGAGGCGGGAGGGATCTTTCAGGTACAACCCGACGGCGAAGTGAAACCCGAAACCGTGGGAATACCCCTTCCAAGAACTGAAATAAAGATCACCGAAGACCAGGAAGTTCTGGTTTCGAGTAAATCCAATTTTGTGGGTTATTACCAGAACCCTGAGGCCACCGCCAAGGTGCTGAAGGACGGCTGGTTCTTTACAGGGGACGCAGGTTATATTGATGACGACGGTCACCTTCTTATCATAGGCAGAAAAGAAGATATCATGAGGACAAAAGAAGGCGAGGCCTTTTCCCCGGATTTTATAGAAACCCGGTTGAAGTTCAGCCCCTTTATAAAGGAGGCCGTCATATGGGGTGAAGGACGGCCCTATCTTAGCGCCTTCATAAATATCGATTTCGGCAACACCGGGAACTGGGCAGAAGAACGCAAAATTCCCTATACGACCTATACGGACCTGTCCCAGCAACCGGCCGTAGAGGAGATGATAAGGCGAGAGGTCGAGGAGGTAAACAAACAGTTGCCCGAACCCATGCGCGTACACAAGATCATTCTTCTCTATAAACTATTGGACGCGGATGATGAAGAATTGACCAGAACGGGGAAAGTAAGGCGTAAATTTGTGTTTGAACAATACCGAGAGCTAATCGATGCAATGTATTCTGATTTAACCGAACTGCCGGTAACGGGCCAAGTCCGGTACAGGGACGGGCATGTCGGGACCATTGAAACCAAGGTAAAGATTATTTCAGTTTGACAAGGAGGCTGACAGGTCCATGGAATTTTTCCTCACTCTTCTGGTAAACGGCGTATCCCTGGGATTTCTCTATGCCCTTTCCGCCCTTGGTTTCGTAATGATCTTCAAGTCGAGCAGCGTGCTGAATTTTGCCCATGGACAGCTCCTGGCCATAGGAGCCTTCCTCTTTCTGGTCCTTTCGGCATGGGCCAGACTTCCCGTTGTTCTCGCCTTCGCCCTCACACTCGCCGGGAGCTTTACCCTCGGTTTTATTATCGAACGGTTCTTCCTGCGCCCTCTGATCGGTGAAGCGCTTATTCAGGTGATCATGCTGACCCTCGGGATCGCCTATATGTTCAATGGATTACTCCTCTTTATCTTTGGAGGAGACATACACGATTATCCGAAATTTTTACCTGAAGGTATTTCACTGCAATTGGGCCCCGTGCGGATTCCTTCCGTCTATGTGGCTACCTTTATAATCGGAATTATCTTTCTCATTCTGTTCGGTTTTTTCTTTAAGTATTCATCCCAGGGAATCTACATGAGATCCGTAGCCGATAACCAGCCCGCCGCCCTCTCCCTCGGGGTCCACGTCCGGAGGGTCTTCGCCCTTTCCTGGGCCATCGCCGCTCTGGTCGCAGCCATGAGCGGGATCGTGCTGGGTATAATAAACGGGATCAACGTCCATGAATTGAGTTCCATAGGGCTCAAGGTCTTTCCAGTGGTTATTTTAGGGGGACTGGACAGCATCGGAGGAGCCATCCTGGGAGGTGTCATTATCGGTCTCCTTGAAACCTTTACAGGGGGATATATTTCCACATCCCTGAGAGAAATCATTCCCTATATCGTACTCGTCTTTATCTTAATGGTACGCCCCTACGGCCTTTTCGGTCTGGTGGAAATAGAACGCGTTTAGGTGTCAGGTCTTGATATTTGACATCTCTTTGAGCATGTTGAAAAAGATGAGAATGCATCTTAAGTAAGGGAACATGAACAGATGAAAATCATTCTCATGTCAAATGTCAAGACCTGACACCGGAGGTTTTATGCGAAGAATTCAATTTCGTCCCTGCGGTAACTTCAAGGCCTCCTACGAGGATGAGTTAACTATCTTTGAGACGGATTTCGGCAGGCTCTGGATGATTATTGGTCTTGTTATCCTCTTTGCTGTTATCCCCTTTATCTCCGGTCCCTATATCCTGTTTATTCTAAATACCATAGGGATCTACGCGATCGCCGCCCTCGGCCTTAACCTCCTCATCGGATATACCGGCCAGATCTCCCTAGGCCACGGGGCCTTTTTCGGCGTGGGCGCCTATGCCGCGGCCATATTAGCGACCCGGGCGGGTTTTCCCTTCTGGCTATCCATTCCTGCCGCCGGCCTCATAACGGCCCTGGTGGGCATGGTCTTCGGCCTGCCTTCCGCTCGTCTAAAGCACCTGTACCTGTGCATTGCCACCCTGGCAGGGCAAATTATCATTGAATATCTTTTCGTACAGTGGGACAGTCTTACCAATGGCGCGGAAGGAATCATTATCGGCGACACGAAGATTTTTGGGATTGATTTAGTGAACGATCGATCCTTCTTCTTTGTGATTTTTGTATGCCTTGTCATTATGACATGGATGGCTGTAAATCTTATCCGAACGAGATTCGGCCGGGCTTTTATCGCCGTTCGTGACAATGACCGGGCAGCAGAGGGAATGGGAATTCCAATTTTTAAATATAAACTGCTGTCCTTTGCGATCAGTTCCTTTTATGCCGGATTTGCCGGTGCACTCTTTGCCTATTACATGATGAGCATTACTCCGGAACCCTTCAATTTCACCCTGTCGATTGATTTTATTGCCATGATCATTATCGGTGGATTGGGGAGCATGCCGGGCTCTATTTTTGGTACGATCTTCATTGTTATCTTAAACGAGTTATTGAGTTACGCTACCGAAGTCTTGATGAATGTTGGGGTGTCCACCGGGCTGGCTATTACCGTCGCCCCCCTTCGTGAGTTCGTATTCGGCTTAGCCATCGTTCTTTTTATCATCTTTGAACCAAAGGGACTGACCGAGGTCTGGCGAATCGTTCGATCCAGTTTCAGGCTGTGGCCTTTTTCCTATTAACCTCCATTCTTTTTTAAGAAGGTTCCTGTGCATGGCTGACAACGACATAAGGCTTCTTATAAACAATATCAGTGTGGTGTACTCCGACGTCATCCAGGTCCTGAAGGGGGTGTCCCTTACCATTAAAAAGGGAATGGTGGTTTCCCTGCTTGGAAGCAACGGAGCGGGTAAGACTACGACATTAAAGGCCATCTCCGGGTTGCTTAAACCCGAGAACGGCAAGGTCACCGAAGGAACCATAGAATATGACGGCAAATCGATCCAGAATTCCTCACCGGAACAGATCACGCGTAAAGGGATTATACAGGTCTTAGAAGGAAGACAGGAATTTAAATACCTTACTGTGGAAGAGAACCTGAGGGTAGGGACCGCCACCCGTTGGGGAAAGCCTTTTCAGAAAGATCTCGAAATGGTTTTCGGTTATTTCCCCGCCCTGTTAGCACGAAGAAGGTCTTTGGCTGGCTACTGCAGCGGGGGTGAACTCCAGATGCTCGTAATAGGAAGGGCATTGATGGCCCATCCCAGCCTCCTCCTCCTTGATGAACCTTCCTTGGGTCTGGCACCCCTATTGGTGAAAGAAATATTTCAGATCATCCGTAGAATCAATCATGAACAGGGGACCACGCTCTTGATCGTGGAACAGAACGCGAATATGGCCCTTCAGATTGCCCACTATGGCTATGTAATGGAAAACGGCAAGATTGTTCTCGAGAGCGATGCTAAGGAACTGCGTGAAAATCCGGACGTGAAAGAATTCTACCTGGGCACCGCCGCTTCCGGGGCCCTCAAATCCTACAATGATGTAAAGGCATATAAGCGTCGTAAACGCTGGTTGTAGGGGTCAGGTTTCCAAATGATTTCAGCAGACTCTTCTTCCAGGGGATCATTCTGGCAGGAAGATCCCTTCGGAATTTTAAAACCGGAAGAGTTTAAAGAACTGGGTATTGATCAGGCCGATATTCCTCAGGGAACGCTTGCTGCCAACCGGCATCCGCCTCTTTTATCCAGCCGTTTCGGCGGAAACGCTTATGGATTTGGGATATTTGAAATCTATGACCATTTGAACCAGGACGACATCAAATTTCTCCAATCCGTCTCATTTGAAAATCCCGATGAGCTGAAAAAGCATTATAAAAAGATAAACCGGATCTATAAAAGGATTGGTCTGTTAATTCGATTTTCCAGTCTCGGGAAGCCCTATTACCTGATACCGGCTAACCTCGTCTCCACTTCAATCACGAATATAAAAAACAAGTCCGATGAGATCAGCAAAATCATCGATTTTCACCGGAAGAAATACCTAAAGGAGAGCCATAAAATAGGCCTATTGACCCACCCTAAGGATCCCCTTATGAATGACCTGACCATCCGGTTCAAAGAACATCAATTTATCGTTATCGATTCCCCTGAAAAACTTGGCTCTATTGAGGAAATCCTTGATTTGGTCATTCTTCCCCGGGATATATACAGGACTGTTCTCCTCGAAAAGCAAAGCCGCCGCTCAGGCGAGATGCTTTCATTGAAACAGTTGGAAAAACACGCCCTCCATATGCTGGGACGCATCTATAACATCCTGAAACCTGAAGGAGAGATCTTCATCATTGCCAATAAACAGCCGCTAAAAACGAACAGGGTGGTAACGATAAAATTCAAGACGATTCAGGAGAATAAGAATTTTCTCATATTCTCACATATCTTCAAGACCATGAAAAGATACAGGATAAAGGGCAGCCGCCCTATTCAGGTAAATACCTTCGACCTCGAAAGATATCTGGGCCCCTTTTATATCGAACAGGACATTATTGATAGATTATTCCAGGGCAAAGACCCTGAAATGATGCCACTTAAAGAGATTGACGGCCTGCCCTATCTCGACCTCCCTTTGGACAGGGAATTTGCCTACGATCAAGGGAAAGTCTGGCCCAGACTACTCTCAATCTATTTCAATGGGATATCCCATAAATCCTTTACTCCCGACCCGGTAAAAGCCGAGTGGAAAAAAAGACTATCCATCAAGGACCATTCTGTGGACTATTTTCTTGTCTACCTTGCTCAAAAAAAGCCCATTGATACGACTTTCGCCCAGTTAAAGATAGATATTCTGGAATCGAAGTTGGCCGGATGCCCCCTCTCTCTCCTTGCCGATTACAGAGACTCCTTTGATTACCTCATTCGGACGCTGACTGTTTTGAACAATATTAAAACCCATAGCTATAAAGGCCTTCCTGAGGTATTTATGGAACGGCTTCGTGAGCCCATAGAGAATAAAAAAAGGCGTTTTAGCGGTCTAAACGATGTCCTCAAACTGATGTCAAAAGTACATAAAATCGAAAGGGTTCAATCCTATCTTAATCCTGACATGATTGAAGGGCCACAAACCAACGTGCTGGAAAATCTTGAGCTGCTTCAGTTTTTCGGTTTTAGTTACGGGGAATTGAAAGAAATATTTCTAATTGTCATAGGTCACTCCGCCATGGGAAGGATCCTTTCCGGTAAAATGAACGAGCGAGCATTAAAGCCCGTTTCGGATCTTGCCAGGAGATGCGATCCGAATGAGGCCATGAATCTTCTCCGCTACTGCCGTCTGATGTCCATGGCAGAGACCGTGGCCTCAAGCCGGACAGACATGAATCAGCCGCAACTGGTGGAACTTTTTGATCTCTTTGACTCCCTCGTAAGGGTCGTGACAAATCGCGAGATTGAGTGGGACAGTCTTCTGGATGAAAAAATATCCGCAATGGGAGGAATACACAATAAACTTATCCATAAAATCCTCATGATGATGAACCACTTTGAATTCCTCCATAACTGGGCCGACCTGGGTGCTAAAGGAGAGATGGAGAAGGAATCCATGGCGGATTACGACGATGTCAAGATCATGAGGATCGAGAATATTATAGATCTTATAAGGATTGTCGAACTCTTTGAAAATAGATTTCTAAAAAACGAACCGTTACAGTTGCCAATCATTTACAGGAAATTCCTGAACATGGAATTTCATGGTACGGGCCATATTTTTGAAAGAATGGCCGGTCACCTTGTTTTTATTCTACTATGGGTAGCCGTCAATGTGACTCGCGGGGAAGTTATTAATTTCAACCCCATTCTGGCCGATATTAGGTATTCCGGCATTGACGGTCGTGTCAAGAAAGTTGAAGAAGAGGCCCGCGCCATAAATAAGGATTACCTTGATCTAAACACCCTGAGGCGTTTCAGCTCTCAGCTCTATGATAACTATTCGGCATTTGTTATCAACACGGGATTCCAGTTAATATTGAATTCGGAGACCCAGGCTGTAGATATTACTTACATAGACATGGATGACAATATTACGCGGTTTGAAGACTTAGCCGGGAGATATACCGGATGCAAGGTTTCAGAGATCCCCGTTGAAGACCTTGAAGAGATGGACAGACTTTTTTCAAACCTGGAAGGGTTTTATCGGGATCACCTTAGATTCATCTCCAGTGCCGCGTCGGATTTCAGGGAACCCGAAAGACAGAAGCGGTGGTTTAAAAAGGTTCAAGATCTGAGACAACATCTGAGGTCAAATTTTCTGAATACCATTTTTGAACCCGGGAACGTATTCACGGACCTTGATAGGCTCTTTCGCCATTCGCCTTCCCTGTTACACTTCGCACTGCCCGAATTTACAGCACTTCAGGATCTAAATCTTTCCGGTAAAATTTATCTGAAATCTCCCATATTCAATCACATGCTTACGAGTACAAAAAAGATACAGGCCCTCATACGGGGCGACTTAAAAGACTTTCAGGATAACCGCACCCTGCACAAGATCGCCCAGCGTGAGTTCGGGCCTTTAGCCGCGGGTATTGTGGGCTTCAGTGATTCACAGATCGAGATGTTACGTTCGATCATCGATCGGATAAGGCGTAATCCTTCAATGTTAAATGCCATTATCAACGCCTTAATATATAAGGACATTGGCCTGACACCCACTCTCAGAGAGAGATATAAAAAAGATATTAATAACGCGGACCAGGCACAGGCCGGGGCCCTGTTTTTAAAAAAAGAGATGATCCCCCTAAGATACAATATGGATAAACCGGCTGAGCGGGCGTTCCTATTTCTAATCGAACATCATGACTGGATTCATCACCTGGTCAGGGGCGAATTCTCCATGCACGCCCTGAAGGAGTTGACCGATAAGGGAGACACGGAACTCTTTAGCGCTTTTTTCGTGGGTTCCTTGATTATGTTTTCAGCCCTTGGGGAGGATCTGATAATGGAGGATCTGGCCGCCCATCTCTTCGATATCCAAGATCTCTGTGTGAGGATTATTGAGGGTAAAGCTACTTTTGAGGAATATTTCAAAAAATTGTACCTTCAAAAAGGATATCTTTTCTACGCGCTCGAGGAGTTACATAGAAAGGGTCTCCCTGAGGGAATAACACCATCGGAATATCTGGAATCATGGAAAGGTGATGAGTCATCAGAAGAAATTTATGTAAAGGCCGGAATGATGATATATTCCATGGAGAGGGTTTTCAAATTGAGGGGAATCCGGTATGTGGATTTCTCCGATCTGGCAAACCTCATAGCCAAGGTACCCCTCCGGTATATTTTCAGGAAAAAGAGCTATCATGGTATCGGATATGCGACCTTTGAAAAGGACCTTTTCGAGGGCCTCCGCATATATAACGGTATCAGGAAGCTTCCTGAAAAGACAAGGCATTTCATCCTGAAGCGACTGGCCGCCGATCAGGTACGTATCTTCGGATTCGAAAATATCAGCATATACCTGAACTATGAAAACCAGATCAAGCTTCTTTTAATAGCCCTGTTGGGGTCTCAAAAATTTCCTGAGGGATCGGGGACCGTGTGCCTTAACTTTTTACCCATGGTCGAGAAAATCGACAAACGGTATGAGGTAATCAATGATTCACTCGGCAATATATCCTTAGAAAGGGTTTGGGGCAAAAGGAATCAGGTCAACCCGTTTTTCAAGGCAAAGACGGGCCTCTTACTTGACAAGGATACAAGACACATGGTCCTTGGTATAGATTTTGCCGACCGGATCAATATATCGCGGAAGATCTCCCATATGGAGACAATCGCGGACGTCGATCAGCTCAAAAATTATTACCACTACAGCCTGCAATCTCTACGAAAAAGCCCTTTTTATACCGACGATTATGAATTAAACCTGGAAGAGGGCTTTTATCAAAGATTGACTGAAATCACAGATAGCATCCTTGAACAGGCAAAAAAGCAGATGGCCCTTTTAAAGGACTTTAAGGAATTGCATCATCTCTATTCAGATCTCATGGACCGGTCCCTGGAGATTGGATTTAGCGAAGACCAGAATCACAGGCTGACCGATCTTTATGAATTGAGAAAAGATAATCTGATGAAGGAGAAGCTCCTAGAGATAAACGGCCTGCTTGAAAGGATCAATGATATCAATGAACTTAAGGATTATTGGGACAGTATCAAATGGTACCTGCTGAATAACAGGCAATTTATTGGAAAGGAATTCGAAACCCTGATCGCGAATCATTTTGACAGGGCTATACAAAAGATAAAAGATATGTCATTCCAGATCCATTTTATGTCCTGATTTTTTATTCACCCTATAAACACCTTTCTCCGATAATATCTCAACTCGTGGATAGATTCGTGAACATCGCTCAATGCCAGATGCGCCTTCCTTTTTTCATAGGGCGGTACCGTTGGATACCACCGGGTTACCAGCTCCTTGATTGAGCTCACGTCAATGACCCTGTAGTGAAAAAAGACCTCAAGTTCCGGCATGTGTTTGGTCAGGAACCGGCGGTCCTGCCATACGGAATTTCCACACAGGGGGGATTCACCTTTATTACAATGAGCGGAAAGGAATTGAAGGGTCTCCTGCTCCGCCCGCCGGCATCCGATACGGGAAGCCCTCACCCTCTCCAGCAAACCCGATGCGGCATGATGGCTCATGCTCCACTCTTCCATCTTTTTCAGGGTCTCTTCAGGATGATTTATCGCGATGTTCGGACCTTCGGCGATAATCTCCAGATCATTATCCGTTATGACGGATGCGATTTCGAGGATAACCATGGTTTCAGGATCTAATCCCGTCATCTCCAGGTCTATCCAGATCAGGTTGCATCCCAATGCAAAACCTCCCTGCCGAATTTCTGTTTCTATCTGTCTGGAAGAGCCGGTAATCGGCCCTGTATTTATTACGCTCGAAATATATGGGAATTAAACCAGGCTGTCAAAAGAAAAGATGAATTAAGGAGGTATGCCAATTTTTATTGATTTTTCTGCTCCTATCTGTTTAATTTATCTATGTATAAGATCCCATTATTCGCGTTGAGTGTCCCTGAGGTACGATTTCTTTAAGCAGGGTATCGGGTTTGAGGAATGAATTGCAATCTGTCCAGGTGATTAATCTATGATCGGCAGGTACACGCGTCCTGAAATGGAAAGAATCTGGGAACCGAAAAACCGGTTTGCCAAATGGCTTCAGGTGGAGATCCTCGCATGCGAGGCCAGGGCGGAAGAGGGCCTGATCCCAAAAGAGGCCTTCGAGAATATAAAGAGGAAGGCCAGTTTCTCTGAAGAGCGTATACTTGAAATCGAAGAAGTGACCAGGCATGATGTCATCGCATTTCTGACAAACGTAGCCGAATACGTGGGACCCGATTCGCGTTTCATTCACATGGGACTAACCTCTTCGGACATCCTGGACACGAGTTTTGCGCTTCAGCTAAATGAGGCCCTCAATTTGATTATTGATGGTGTTACGGAATTTATGGATACCATAAGGTCAAAAGCCGAGGAGCATAAATATACGGCAATGATTGGCCGCTCCCATGGCATTCATGCCGAGCCCATTACCTTCGGCCTGAAGCTCGCCGTCTGGTATATGGAGATGGCAAGGAATCTGAAAAGGCTGGAAGAGGCCCTTGACATCATCAGTTATGGGAAATTATCCGGGGCGGTTGGGACATTTGCCAATATCTCGCCGAAGATTGAGTCCTACGTATGTGAAAAACTCGGGTTAAAACCCGCGGAGGTATCCACTCAGATTATCCAGCGCGACCGTCATGCGCAATACTTTACTTCCTTAGCCATACTCGCGGGAACCCTGGAAAAGATAGCCGTCGAAATACGCCACCTCCAGAGAACGGAGGTCCTTGAGGCCGAAGAACCCTTTGAAAAGGGCCAGAAAGGATCCTCGGCCATGCCGCATAAAAAGAACCCCGTCGGGTCGGAAAATATATCCGGCCTGGCGCGCCTGGTGCGATCCAATTCCCTCGCTGCCATGGAAAATATGGCCCTGTGGCACGAGAGAGATATCAGTCATTCTTCTGTCGAAAGGATTATAGGGCCGGACAGCACCATACTTATCGATTTCATGATCCATCGCCTGAACGGAATATTAAAGGATCTGGTGGTTCATTCCAGACGAATGGAAGAAAACCTTCAAATGTTAAAGGGACTCATATTTTCACAACAGGTGCTTATTAAACTGACGAGTCTGGGATTGAAACGTCAGACGGCATATGACATGGTTCAGAGGAATGCCATGATGGCCTGGGATACGGGACAGGATTTTAAGGCCCTGCTTTTAAAGGATAAGGAGATCAGGGAATACATCACGGACAGTGCGATAGAAGAGATATTCAGTCTCGACTATCATCTGAAGCACGTGGAAGATATATATAACCGGGTTTTCAGGTAAAAACGAGAGGTTACATGCCGGGATCAGTTCGTTTTGGTGGGGGTGTTGATATTTTCAATTTGTTTCCCGATCGTTTATCTGGTATAAAGTCGATGGATTTCTTCATTAAAAGATTATATCGGATAATCACCATTTCCCTTTAGCGACTGTGAACCGTTGAGTCTTATTCAAATGGTAAGGATACAAAAAAGATATTCATTTCTAAAAATTTTTTTCAACCCGCTCTTTTTCGTTCTGCTGTTCTCTCTCATCTCCCTATGGGATCTTCCCGCTTCGGCCAGCCGTGTTAAGAAACCGATAAATAAGCAACGACTCATTCCGGCCAACTTCCTGGAATGGGGAAAAGACGAAACGAATTATGCCGTTCTGGTAGATAAATCTCTTCAAAAAGTTATGATTTACCGCGGCGATAACCTGTTCGCCCCCGAAAAGGTCTATTATAGTTCTACAGGCGAAAATGATGGAGCGAAAGACGAGGTAAATGACAGAAAAACGCCCGAAGGGATCTATTTCTTTATTAATAATTTTGAGAAGAAATATCTGTCGCCTATCTATGGCTCGAGAGCCCTTCCCATTGATTATCCCAATATTGTAGATAAGAAAAATGGGAAAAAAGGATATGGCATCTGGTTTCACGGGACCAACAAACCCCTTAAACCCAAGGACACTAATGGGTGTATCGCTCTTGAGAACAATGACATTGAGGAGATCGCCTCCCTCGTGACTCTATTCAAAACCCCCGTTATTATCAGTTCCCAAATAAAAATGGCTCCGCCGGATGTGCTTAAAGAAAAAGCAGAGAAGATAAAGAAAATCATTGAAAGCTGGAGAAGGGCCTGGGAGGGAAAGGATATCGAGAGCTATATGTCTTTTTATAACCGCCGGTTTACGTCCGGCAGTAAAAATTTGAAGATGTGGGAGAGATACAAGACCAGACTTGCGAAGAAGTATAAATATATCCATGTGGACATAGAGGACCTCACTATTTTGGAGAACGACGGAATCATATTGGCTATATTTAAACAGACTTACAGGACTCCCAGTTTTCAAAGCCGCGGTATAAAGAGGTTATATTTCACGAAGAATAGTAAACAATGGAAGATTATCGGGGAGGAATTTAAGGGGGCTGAAAAACAGAGGATCCCTGCAGAAAAGCCGGTTATCTTCACGCGGAGGGAGGTAGAGGATTTTATCTACGCATGGAAACACTCCTGGGAAACAAAGGATCTCGCGGAATATATCTCATGTTACGCGCCGGATTTTACGTCCCGCGGTATGAATTTGAATTCCTGGAAAAGGCACCGGGACAGGCTGAATAAAAAATATAAATCCGTACACGTTACGATCAGTGATCTCAGGATAAACCGCGTTTCCGACAGGAACGCCAGGGTTCGGTTCACACAGAGCTATAAGGCTGACAGTTATAAAGACCTCGGCATTAAAAAGATCGTGCTTGTTAGGAAAGGCGGAGATTGGAAGATCAAGGAAGAGGAATGGACCCCCATCAGGAAAAGATCCCTTCAGTAAAGGAAGCCCCTCTCAACCCGAGACACCTGACTATAATGGTTATTCGGAGTGTCGGGAAGATCCGTACCTTTAAGGTTTCCCGTCGGCTTATATTTTGGTCCTCCCTGTTCATCATCGCCTATATCATTTCATCTATCTATTTCATTAACCGTTTTTTCGATCTACGATATCGTTACAGGATTCAATCGGAAAGATTGGAACTCCTGGAGAAGGATCATTTGAAAACCGGGAAAAAGCTCCTTCGGACGAGACAACATGTGGCCATCCTTGAAGATTATATCCAGAATATTCAGGAACAGAGGGTTCCGGAAAAGGTTACCGAACCGGAAAAGAAGCAAGAAGCGGAGATCGTCGACAGGGTAGCCGAAGTGGTCAATGATGAAAGCAAAGGGGAAAAAGACCTGTCGGAAGTAGCTCAAATTGAGGATCTTGTGGTTCAGGAAGTTGATTCCGGAATGAGTTTCGATTTCAAATTAGTCAATGCAAAGCCAGACGAAGATGCAATAGAAGGCTACATTCACATCATCGCCATGGATATTGAAAAAAATACAACTCCTGAATGGAACTCTACAAATGATACACTGAAGGACGGTTTCCCCATTAATTTCCGACACGGCCAGCAGTTCCTGATACAGCGATTTAAACCCTACCACCGCACATTTAACTATAATTCAAATTCAGAACTGCCTTCGACAATAAGGATCCTGGTGTATAATAGATCCGGTACTCTAATCCTGAAAAAAGAATATAAGGTCAGTAATGAATCCTGAACCTATATGGGTCAAGAAGGCCCTTCTTCTCCTGCAGAGTATTATTCTTCTGTCTGTAC
>CAYTUL010000020.1:0-16850 GCA_964441135.1 uncultured Desulfobacteraceae bacterium
CTAAATAACGCCTTTTTAAAAAGTTCAGGCCCATGATCGTCATTATATCGGAGAGATCATATTTCTATTATGGTAAAAGAGAGATACTTAAATAATTAGGCCTATCCTATTCCTTATTAATATTCAGTTGAATGAACCATCCATCCGGATTTATCGGGATACGCACCGGCTTATCCTTTATGATCTTGCAATTGGTTTTCCACTTGTAATCGATAAATTTCTGGTTTTGGTACCACATTAATGAAGAAAAAAGTATGACCATTAAAATAGTCAGGCTGATTGTCTTCACATGTCTGTTATAATGCTTTAATGCAATAATCAGAGACCATATTATTATCAATCTGATCAGGTAAAAATACCTGTCCCCATTATTAAAGGGAATGAGCATATCAGGCACATATCTGAATTTATAAAACACCGATATGAATATCAAAACTTCCGCGCTTAACAGTACCCAAAGATATTCCTTGTATTTAGAACCTTTAACAGAATAAATAATGAACATGATCAAGCCGATCATTAATAAAGACAACCCTCCCCGGTTGAGCCCCTCTGATCGTTCCGCCCCGAAAAACAGGGACCCCGAGAACCGGTTGACGATGACGTGAAGCCATTCATCAATATTCAGCTCTGAATTGCCATAAATGGTAAGATTTGATTTCAAGAGAAAGAACATTTGAATAAGTGCTAAGACCATTGAAATGATAATGAATATGATATTATTGATACTTTTCCCCCTGATGAATAACCTGAATAGAAGCAAAGGGGCAAACAGTATAACGAACGGCCCTGTTAATCCTATGATTACTAACAGGGAATAATCGATGATCATCTGCCAGAGATTCTTAGGATCGTCCTGGAGAATGAAAATAAAAAAAAGTATAGCGGTAATCCACTGTAGATTTGTGATGTTTAGAAAAATTTCTCCACTATGGGGAACCAAGATAATGGAAAAAGCGATTAAAGGTTTATAAGGAACATGCCATCTTGAGCCCATTATTTTGTATGCCACGAAAATAGTTGTAATGAAACTGAAATAATTATAAATAGTCGGAATAATACAGATTGGAGCAAAGGATGAAAAGTAGGCTATTATTCTGGGAATCAGATGTAAATATCCAGCGTATGGTGTAAAGAATAATGGCCCGCTTTCAAAATTTTGTTTAAAAAATACGGCTCCATCTTCGGCCCAGAATTGAGGGTTCAGGATGGCATCGGGCCTCCTGAGAAAAAGGCATAGGGATATGCCTATCAATGTACTCCAGTATAGTAATCTTTTTATATTGCCACTTAACGCCATCTTATAAAAATTGAGATATTAATGGTCTCTCTCATATTTACAGAATATTACAAACCGAAATACTCATCAAGAAGTCACTGTACAAATGTGTAAGTGGAAATCAGTTCTTCTTTTTACATTCAGTTTACTGCCTCCTTTCGCGATATTTTTTTTCATTATCTCTTATTCTATCAATATTCCCTATATGGATCAATGGACCGGTTCTCTTGAATTGATTTCAAACATGAAATCCGGTCTGCTTAAATTTCATTATTTTTGGTCCCAACACAATGAACACAGGCTGTTCTTTCCGAAGATTATCATGTTATTCCTTTCATCGATATCCCACTGGAACGTCATCTGGGAACAGCTCTTCAGTCTATTTATTCAGATCTTAACGCTTTTATTAATATTTTCTTTAGCAAAAGAAACAATTCCGACAGACCGGAATCGCTCCCATGTCTTTTTTAAGATTTTTTCAAGCATCCTTCTGTTTTCTATGGTTCAACAGGAAAATTGGTCATGGGGTTGGCAACTCCAGATTTTCCTGAATATACTTGCAGTTATTTTTACCATCTGGAGTATTACAAAATGGCCGGACAATTGGATGGGACTTTTACTTGGAGCCCTTGGAGCAACGGTCGCAACCTATTCTTTCGCAAACGGCATATTAATCTGGATTGTATTCCTTTTTTTACTTCCCTTTAGAATGTCAAAATGGCGTACACCTTTCATCCTATTGTGGATTATCATTGCATCGGGAATTTTCTTTTCCTATATCTACCATTATAAAAAACCAGCATACCACCCCAGTCTTCTGAGTTTATTTGAAAATCCTTTGAACTTTCTCGCATTCTTTTTTTCTTACTTAGGTTCACCATTCGGGATATCCTATGGTTTATCAGGCTCTGTTCTTTTCGGAATTCTGGGTATCGGAATCCTGTTCTTTCTCCTGTACAAGATATGCATTCATGGATCCGCTGATCTATTAAAAAAATCTCACCCATGGATTGGTCTTGTTTTATATATTCTCTTAAGTGCAATATTAACAGGGATTGGACGAAGTGGTTTTAGTGCCTATCAGGCCCTCAGTAGCAGGTATACTTCCTTTTCCATTATTTTCTGGGTAGCCATCTCAGCTTTGGCAATAGCCTATAATCGCACTTCTCATCATAGTCTCGTCTCATCTTCAAAAAGCTTTTTATCCATCATTATTATTGTATTTTCCTTTCTGATATTTTCCCACAGTCTATCATACGCGAAAGGTCTTATAGAATTTAAAAATCACTTCGCCCGGTTGTCACGCATCCATCTCCTCCTTAAATATAAGAGGATTTACGGTGCCGGGAATAATTTCGCTGTCCTGTTTCCTTCAATGACAAAGTTGTTTAAAAACATAGAGACATTAAGGGAATTAAAATTAGGACCATTTTATAAAGAGATCACGGAGCATAAGGGGATCTATTTACAAGGGTCATACATTGCCAAGGTGGGAATTCCTCCAAATATTTCCCGTGCAAAATACGATATGTTAGAGTTGGATAAAAATTCCCGACTATCTCTACCAATCGAAATTCCTGATTCCGGTCAATACGAATTATGGATAGAACCGGGATTTGCAAAATATTATGGATTCATTTCTGTTATAGTGGACAACAAACTGGTAGGCGAAACGGATTGCAATGTCCATATGAATATGAGTAGCCGGTCTGAATTTTTTAAAAGGCTTCGTCTCGGTGTTATATTTCTATCAAAAGGCTTACACACCTTAACCTTAACAAATAAAAAGGGGCCGAACTTGATTAATTCGGTGTCTTTCGATTATTCTTCTGAGTAAAGAATCCACTTAAGAGGATATGGATGGGAAACAATATTTTTTTAATAACAGGCGGCGCGGGCTTTGTTGGATCAAACATTGCTATAAGATTAAAAAACCGGCATCAAGACGATACAGTCATTGCCTTGGACAATCTCAGACGAAGGGGGTCCGAACTCAATTTACCAAGGCTCAGAAATCATGGCGTCCAATTTATTCATGGTGATATCCGGAATAGAGAGGATTTAGATTCTGTAGGCCCTGTCACATGCATTATTGAATGTTCAGCAGAATCTTCCGTTCTCGCAAGCCATCAAGGTTCCGCCGGTTATGTCTTGAATACAAATCTCTTCGGAACCATTAATTGTCTTGACCTTGCGAGGTGCTATGGCGCTGACTTTATCTTCCTATCCAGCAGCAGGATTTATCCCATTGAAGCCATTAACTCTTTGAATTTCAGAGAGACCCACTCTCGATATGATATTGTTGAACAGCAGGAATTGACGGGAGTTTCCGAAAAAGGAATATCCGAAACTTTTCCGCTCCAAGGGACGAGATCTCTTTACGGGGCAACAAAGCTCTGTTCCGAGTTTATTATTCAGGAATACATAAACATGTATAATATTAAGGGAGTCATCAATCGATGCGGTTTACTAACGGGCCCCTGGCAGATGGGCAAGATTGAACAGGGTGTTGTTGCCATGTGGGTCGCGAGGCACATCTATGGAGGAGAGTTGGATTATATTGGATTTGGGGGAAAAGGAAAGCAGGTCAGGGATATGCTGCATATCGAAGATCTTTTTTCGCTCCTTATGACTCAAATAGAAAATCTAAAGGAAATAAACGGTCAAATATTTAATGTGGGCGGAGGTAAGGGAAATAGCCTTTCTCTAAAAGAACTGACGGAATTAAGCAGGCGATGTACGGGTAATTCATTGAAAATCGGGAGTGTGCTGGATGATCGTCCTGATGATATCAGGATGTATATTACTGACCATACTCTCGTTTCTAATGTATTCGGCTGGGAGCCGGTAATTGGATGCGAACAAATCGTTGAAGAGATAGCCTGCTGGATTATGGATAATATAGAATTGCTGAGGCCGATTTTTTCAGAATAAAAGACAACTCTTTGTAATACATTCTATTTAGGAGCAGGCATTGGAAATAGCATTAATCACAGGCGCGACAGGTCTTATTGGTTCAGAATCAGTAAGATTTTTCAGCAAAAAAGGATTTAAAATCATTGGGATTGATAACGATATGAGAAAGGTCTTTTTCGGCGAAGAGGCCTCAACTCTCTGGAACAGGAAAAGACTCGAAAAAGAAATCCCGGGTTATACCCATTACAGCCTTGATATCCGTGATCAAGACTCGATCTCTTTAACGTTCAAAGAATTTAGTACGGATATAAAAATTGTGATACATACCGCCGCACAACCTTCACATGACTGGGCCGCAAAGGATCCATATATGGATTTCTCGATAAATGCTACGGGAACCCTTGTCCTTCTTGAAAATACGAGGAAGTACTGTCCTGAAGCATGTTTTATTTTTACATCAACCAACAAGGTATACGGCGATACCCCAAACCGTTTCCCCCTCAAGGAGCTCGAAACTCGCTGGGAGATAGAGACTTCACATCCTTTTCATGACCACGGAATTGACGAATCCATGTCTATAGATCAATCAAAACATTCGCTGTTTGGTGCATCCAAGGTCGCTGCAGATATTTTAGTCCAGGAATATGGGCGTTATTTTGATATGAAAACCGTGTGCTTCAGGGGCGGCTGTTTAACAGGTCCAGCCCATTCCGGAACCATGCTTCACGGATTTTTATCCTATTTAATGAAATGCGCTATCAACGAGGATCGTTACACAATCTATGGTTACAAGGGCAAACAGGTACGTGATAATATCCATTCCTATGATTTAGTAAATATGTTCTGGCATTTTTATCAGAATCCCCGCAACGGTGAGGTTTATAATGCAGGAGGCAGCAGACATTGTAATTGTTCAATAATCGAAGCCATTGCTTTATGCGAAGAGATTACAGGTAAAAAGATGAAATCCATTTACTCGGAAGGTAATCGTTCGGGAGATCATATATGGTGGATAACTGATATCAGTAAGTATAAAACCCATTATCCAGGGTGGTCCTTTAAATACAATCTGCAAATGATCCTGGAAGAACTTTATACAGGTATAAAGGATCGTGTCTGACATTGATCAAAACCGAATGAAATTATCTCTCATTATTCCCGCTTATAATGAAGAGATGAATATTATATCAACCCTTGATAAGCTGTTAAAAGCCTTAAGAGTAGAAGGGATTCCTTTTGAAATCATCGTGGTAAATGATAATTGCCAGGACAATACACGGCAACTGGTTGAGGAAAGACAAAAGGAAGCCCATGAAATCATTCTCATCAATAGGACTCCTCCGAGAGGTTTTGGACGGGCTATACGTTCGGGAATTGATAGATCGACAGGCGATGTCATTATTCCGGTTATGGCCGATCTGTCAGACGATTCCAGGGATGTAATTCGTTACTACCGTAAGATTGAAGATGGCTATGATTGCGTATTTGGATCACGGTTTATGAATGGTAGCAGTGTCACCGGATATCCTAAGAATAAATGGATAGTAAACAGGATTGTAAATAGAGTACTCCAGGTATTGTTTTTCACAAGGCATAATGACCTTACGAATGCCTTTAAGGCATACAGATCGGATGTAATCAAAGATATTATGCCTTTGCAGGCCTGCCATTTTAACATAACCATAGAGATGTCTTTATCGGTGCTTATTCGAAGATATAAAATAGCATCCATGCCGATCAACTGGAACGGGAGAACTTGGGGGTCATCCGACCTAAGACTAAGAGAAATGGGTCGAAGGTATCTGGCAACATTATTGAAAATATGGTTTGAGAGGCTGCTTATCATGGATGATCTTATAGACGACAGAGGCAAAGAGGATCAAATTGTATTATAAAAAATCGAGATATTCATCATACAGTCCTTAGATTTTCATAGACCCAAACTTCTTTGCAAGGTAAAAGAGCATCAAACAACCAAATATTAACAACGATATTTGAATGGGGGTGACGGCTGACGAAAAAAAATCTCCCCAGAAAACGAGGTTATTACGCTCTTTCGTATACCAATTTAAAGCTGCATGGAAACTCAAGGCATTCGGCATTGTCAAGAATATTTGACCTGTATCTGTTTTTTCAATATGAAATACCCTGTTCAATAGAGAAAAGTGCAGGAGAATCCCGAAAAGAAAATCAATAAGCAGTCCCGTCAGAAAAAGAAATTTTATCTTTTTCGTACAATTCCAAATCTTAACCGATAAAAAAATGATACCTAAAATCACGAGTGGCTGAAGGCTGATGTGAGCAAGGCCGTATTGGTCGAATCCGCCGTGAGCGGCAATGCCTGTGATCGTACAAAAGGCAATGAATAATCCCCAGAATGATTTTACATGCGGTTCTATTCTCCTGCTTTTTATTGCTATCCATATGAGATAGATTATTATTACCCCTCCAGATATACCCATCGCTATTATAAGATTTGTTTGATAAATCAAAAAAAAGTAATCTCGAAGAAATCCGAGATAACTTTCTTGTTTTATCGGGGACAGATCCACGGTTCTAAAGGGATGAGGGATGAGAGTATTCACGATGTTTTGCCCGATTTTAACAACATTGCGGCTCGCGGATAGCTTTTTCGTATCTATTGCTGTAGAGTTGGAAAGGAACGTTTTTTTTATTCCAAATGTATCCATACTCCACCCAAACCAACTGAAAAGGATGATAAGACTAAGTGATACACTAATAAAAACTTCCTTCCACCGGTCCCTTCTCTTCCAGAAGGCAAAACCAACGTAGTGAATTATTAAAAATAACAGGTAGGGCCCCGCAGAAAAATGGACAAGAAAGCCGATACTTGCATTTATAAAGCCCAGGACCAGATGGGTTGAACTTTGATTCTGCAAAGATCGGACATAGAAATAGACCCCTAATATTACATAAAACGCGGTAAAGATCTTCGTCCATGTAAAAATCACATTCTGCACAAACATGGGATTAAGCATGAAGAGGATGGTCAACATCGCAATCCAATACTGGTTTTTTCTGAACATCAGATGTGCCATCAAACAGGCCGGGAAAAATGTCATTAAATTCAAAAGGAGAAAAGTCACCTGGAAGAGATAAAAATGCTGCCCAATCTGCCCTAAATAGAAACCAGCAACGACGTTCATCAATGGAGGTCGAGCAGGTAAGATCCAGAGACCGATAAAATGTGTATTCAATGGCAAATGATTAAGGAAAAACAAAGAACGATGATAATGTTCAATCCAATCTCCGGTCCATAAAGCCCCCGAGTAATGTCTTACCATAGCAAGCAGACCAAGACACCATATGAACAAGGAAAGAAAAAATAAAACCGGTTTTTTTACTTCCGGATGAAACATCATTTTACGCAATTCTTTAAGCCTGCCAAGTGTCGCAAAGAGAAAAAGACCAGTCATAAAATAGAGGGAGAAGGGAGGTAAATGCAGACAGTATACGGCAAATGATCCGAGATAGATTATTAGGAAGGAAAAAGCTATCGATGTACAAAATGTCTCAAGCGGGTTTAGCCGTAATTTAGAGGCGATATAATAACCGGGACTTATGAAACTTATCAGGAAGATACATATTAGCGCCAAGAAATGAGAGATAAAAACCATATCAACCTACACTACGGCGGTAAGGCGAATTATCATATAAGAGCTGGCTTATTCGGTTTTCAACCGAATTTGAGATAATCGTTTGGAATCTTAGATTTTATGGTAATACTCCGCCTCGGAATTTTTCCTCGCGCTTGAAAACATCTCGAGGTTAATCAACCCGATTTTTTGAAATCGATACTTGAAGGCGGTTATTAGTACCCCCATCCCATAAATAATACTCTCCTTTAAATTAATAGAAGAAGCCTCTTTGAAATATTTCGTGGGACAGGATACCTCCCCAACCCGATATCCGAAATAGATAACCTGTGCCAGCATTTCATTATCGAATAGAAAATTGTCTGAATTATTGTACAAAGGTAAGTTCTCTATGACTTCTTTTGAAAAGGCCCTATATCCTGTATGGAACTCTGATAACTTGCTTCCCAGCATTATATTTTCAAAAGCGGTCAAAAATCGATTGGAGATATATTTATATAAAGGCATTCCGCCTTTGAGGGCTCCTCCGCCAATAATTCGTGAACCAAGTACTACATCATAGACATCAAAGGCAATCATACTGGCCATCGCGGTTATCAGTTTAGGTGTGTACTGATAATCCGGATGGACCATTACAATAATCTCCGCGTTATGCCGTAGCGCTTCCCTATAACAGGTCTTCTGATTCCGGCCGTAGCCATAGTTTCGATCGTGCTGGAAGACTTTTATCCCCATGTCTTTTGCGATTGATATTGTATCATCGTTACTATAATCATCAACAAGCAGGACCTCATCCACAATATTCTTGGGGACGTCTCTGTACGTCAGGTCAAGGGTCTTCGCGGCATTATAAGCTGGTAATACGACCATTACTCTTTTGCTGTTTATCATAATTGAACGAAAATTCCCCTTTCTCCAAACGGAAATAATCAAAACGATGTCAATTCCTATTGGACATCGACACCTGATTTATAAGCTGCATTAATTCTAAAACATCCCTATTCTCTCTCCTATCGCGGGAAGGCAGTTCTTCAAGAATACCTTTTGCTTTACGAAAATCTTTAAGGTTTATATAGCTCTTCGCCAGGAGAGTCTTCAAAAGAAGCGAATTTGGTAGTTTATCAAGACCCCTTTGTAATATATTAACGGAATCTTTATAATTACCCATCATACCATATACACTACCCAGATTAGCCCAGAACTGAGCCTCCTCGGGTGCAAATATGATCGCCTTCCTGAAATAATTCAATCCCTCATCCTCTCTTCCTGATCGAAACAATGCCATGCCCATATTATTGAACCATTCGCCTCGTTCATGGTGAGTCATCGGGTATGGTTTGGCCTTCTGCAGTTGCGATTTCGCCATATCATATCTTCCGGTCCCTATGAGAAGTGCTGAATAGTTAATATAATGATAGGCCTGAAAGGGATACTTTTCGATCGCTATCTTAAAATATTTTTCCGCTTCCCGGTACTCTCCTTTTTGAAATAACTTCTCCGCCAGATCACCGGCAAGGAAATCATTTCCAAATCCCAATACCTCCTGTTTGAAGAATGTATAATCATCATGCCACAGGTTTTCGTTCAGGATATAGGTATAGGATCCTAAATATAGTACCAGGATAACTAAAAAAGTACCGGGGAACAGGCGTGACTTTTTCTTCAGCCTTATATAAGAATCCGCTAACCAGATACAGATGAAAGTAATCGGCAGATATAACCATCGCATGGCAATTAAAGTAACTGAGGTTGACGCGGATGGAATGATATTAAGCACGGGCAAAAGAGAAAGGAAGAATGAAAATCCTGAAAATAAAAGGATCCGATTGTGTCGGTTTAACAAAATCAATGCAAGAAGAATAGCCGTTATAAAGAATGATAGAATTGCCGGCCAGTTCAAAAGAGAAACAGGGTAAGAAAGATAAAAATAGTGTAATCCGTATGGAATAAATATCAGCCTGAGATTATAAACAATAATATATGGAATGAAATAGATCTTGTGGAAAATTTGATTTACATCAAAGGGAGTTATTAATGCTCCGGTCACACTTTGTCTGAGAAAAAAATAAAAAGTCAATACCAGTATAAAGGGCAAAAAGGAAGTGAATTCTCTGTATATATTCCTTTTTTCCATGGATAAGAACCTGTGGTAGAGAAATAATATAGGAATTAGCATAATGCCAAATTCTTTTGAAAATAGTGCAAACATAAAAGACAATATTGATATAACCCACGAGATGTGGTTTTTGCCCTCCCACCAGTTAACATAAAAATATAATGAAATCAGGATGAAAAATGTAACCAGTATATTATTTCTTGATATGATCCATGAAACAGATTCGGTATTTACCGGATGAATCGCAAATAGAATCGTAGCCCAAAATGCGGCTTCCCGGTCTTTCACTAAAAGAGTAATGAGGTGGAACAGGACTATACAACTTACAAGGTGCAGGATCAGGTTTGTTATCCTAAAGCCCGGGGCTTTTATACCCCACAATAAGTAATCGAGCGAATATGTCAGGTTAATCAACGGCCTGTAATAGCCTGTATGAAAACGACCCGTATCTTTTCTGTCCACTATTCCATCTTCCTGAGAAAAATAGGAAGAGATTGAATGGGGTTCTCTTATATATTTGTTATTTTTTATCAGAGGATTATCATCCAGGATGAATCCGCCCGTGAATGTTGGGAGATAGGATATCGAAACAATTAGAACGAACAGAATGTAGTAAAAGGGATTACGGGCTATTTTTTTGATGTTATTCATATTTTCAGCTTAGGGAATCCAGGATATCGGTATTAATAAAGTCCCTTTTTATCGCCATAAAGCCACTGGTCGGATCTGAAAGTGTTGTTACGCTTTTTGCCAAGAACCCGGCACCTTTGCCGATGAATATTCTTATTCACGACAGAATCCATAACCACGATGATATCTCCTTTCGCCAATTCAAAACCTTTTATCACGGCCTTTGATAATCCTCTTTTACCTTTCCGAACGTGGTCTTTAAAGGGGTATTTGTTGGATAATTTTGACGCGATGCTTGCCGTCCCGTCGGGTGAATGATCATCTACAATAATGATCTCACCCTCGATATCCTCTTCCATAAAGATTTTTTGAATCATTGGAACCATCATTTTGATATTATCTGCCTCATTATATGTCGGGATAACTATTGAAATCATTGCACGCTATCCGATATTATAGTATTCATTGCGCTTGTCCTATTTAGAACATGCTTGCCATATCTATGCCAATCATTGTTCATAGGAACTTTAATTAACTATCATAGTGAAAAAAAATGAATATTTTCAACCTCCAGCCCAACCAGTCCCTCTCAGCCTGCAGAAAGAATACCTTTGCATTTATTACGATCTCTATACTTGTCTTTATTATCTATTCAAACAACTATAGTGCGTCGTGGCACTTTGATGATGAGCCGAATATATTAAATCGCGATGAGCTGCACCTGAAAAATTTAAACTGGAAAAATATATATAAGACATTTTTTTGGGGTAAAAAGATCTTTCGACCGGTATCCTGTTTCAGTCTCGCCCTGAACTATTATTTCGATAAAGAAAAAGTATTTGGTTATCATTTAGTTAACAACTTTATTCACATTCTGTCTTCGATTTTTTTATTTCTTTTTATCCACCAGGCATTAAAACTTCCCGGACTGCGCGGTGATTTTGAGAAAGACGCATATGATATGGCACTTTTAGCGACCATTTTCTGGGCATCCAATCCGATACATACACAGTCGGTAACCTATATTGTTCAAAGGATGACCAGTATGGCTGGTATGTTTTACATTATGAGCATATATTTTTATACCAAGGCAAGGCTCAATAGCAAGAAATCATACAGGACCTTTCTTTTTATTTTAAGCACCGTTACCGCTTTTTTAGCTTTTGGATCCAAAGAGAATACGATTATTTTACCCGTGACGGTGCTTCTTTTGGAAATCATCCTGATTCAACAATTGTCATTTAAGGTATGGCTTAAAGAGAATAAAACATTATCCATCCTGCTCCTGTCTGGCTTTTTGGTCATGGCTTTAATCTACTTTCAATTTGTGCGAGGTGGCGGATTCACTTCCTTTCTGGATCACTATGAATCACGACCTTATGGTCTAAAGGAGAGATTGCTTACCGAACCAAGGGTTATCATCTATTATATAACCCAATTACTTTATCCGATGCCTTCCAGACTATGTGTGAACCACGACTTCTCATTATCCTATTCCCTGTTTCATCCAATAACCACATTGTTTGCCATTATGTTAATCGCTTTTTTAATCGTCGGAGCATTCATTTTATCCAAAAGAATACCTCTCATATCATTCAGTATCATCTTTTTTTTATTAAATCATTCGATTGAATCCACCGTTCTTCCATTAGAACTGGTATTCGAGCACAGAAACTATATACCCTCCATGCTGATCTTTATTCCCATATCATTTATAATCATTAAAATTCTCAAAATCTTCCATCACCGAAAGATAATGGCTTATTTGATTCTATCATGTATCACACTTGTCCTTATTGCATACGGCCATTCAACATTTATCAGGAATCACATTTGGAAAACCGAGGAAAGCCTATGGTTAGATTGTATTGAGAAGTATCCTGATCTTTGGAGGCCCCACAATAATCTTGCAAGATACTATAGTAATAATAACAGGATCGAAGAAGCGATCTCCGAATACCGTATTGCTCTGACTAAAAAAAGCCGTAATTACAGGGATGAGGAGGTATTAAGCGCCTATAACCTTGGACTGCTATACCAAATACGAAAAAATGAAGAGAAGGCCCTACAATATTATCAAATGGTAGAAAAGGTTCACCCGTTTTTCGCGCTGACTTACGTGGGCAAAGGTATATTGTTTATGGAAAAAGGTTTAATGGATGAGGCCCGATTTGAATTTAATAAAGCGATACGGATCGATAAAAGCCTCGCCTCCTCATACGCTAATCTTGGTCTGTTACAGCTTATTACAGGCGAAACTGATCACGCCATAACCAATCTGGAATTGGCTGTTCGAAAAGGTTTCATCGACGCGAAAACCTACAGGCACTTAGGGCGAGCCTATAGACTAAAAGGCCAAAATGGAATGGCCCTCCTAATGTTCAAGAAATCTATGGAGCTCGATTCCCATGATCCTATCACATTACTCGACCTCATTGAATTGTATTCCATTTCACATATGACGTCCATGTCGGAAGAAATGGCGAATCGATTTTTTAGTCTTTTTCAGGGAAATGGCCTTAAATTGAAAAATTTTATAGAAGAACTATTTAAAAAGGGGCAAATAACCACAGCGACTTTGCCTGATATGCGATATCCTTTGGCAATATTGGGGGAAAAGAGCCGGGATAAATCTCAAATATATGGTTCTTTAAGCGATTATTGTTTCCAAAAAAAAAGTGAACTGGCTGAAACGCCAGTTCACTCGGATTAATCTTAGTACGACCCTTTAGCCGCTAATCGTACCACCGGGTCCTGTGAGTGTGTACGTCTTATTACCCGAACTGTGATAGGCTGTTATGGTATACCCCGTACCACTTCCCGTGGCACCAAGTGTCACGTTCTGAGAAGTCCCTGCCCCATAGTTGGAAAGAGCATCGGCACTGGTTGCATAGGTCTGGTGATCGACATAATATGCTTCCTGGGCTGTTGCCGCGTTCCTCGTATCGGCCTGGGCCGCCGAGTTGTAGGACCTGGTCCTGTAAGCACTGAACTGAGGTATGGCGATCGCGGCCAGAATTCCGATAATGGCGATAACGATCATCAGCTCAATAAGCGTAAAACCTCCTTCATCTTTTCTGTTTATTCTTGATAACATGTTATCCTCCGAAATTGGTTTAAATTGATCATGATCAATAACTTTCCTAAATAAAAAGTGTAAAAAGTTCACCCCCTTTCGTGTTTTTTTATTCAAATAGGTAAAGAGTTGATCGGTTTATCGTGAATAATCCTCTAAATTCGGCATTTGGTATTTGGTAATATACAATTATCATGCCATATTTTGGTGAATCTATTTATAAAATCATTATATTGCAAAATACCAATTATTTACAGGCACTTAGGCATTGTGATTTATATCTGGGGGTAAACTTTCTTTTATACTCCAGCTTAAAATATTATCGCGTTAACAAAAATTGTCATTCTTGTGACATTTTTTGTCATAATCGGAAGCCGCTTTTCTATCTAAAATTCTACTGAAAAGATTAAACATCATTATTAAATATTCATTCCCAATTTGTTTAGTCGATATCTCAATGACCTCATGCTGAGACCTAATAGTTCCGCAGCCCTCTGTTTTGACCCATGGGCTATTTCCATAGCCTTGAGAATATAATCTCTCTCAATCTCAGTCATTACTTTATTGAGGTTAACCCCTTCAGGGGTCAGATCGGTCTGGCGTCTGTCTTCGTTTATATTAAAACGATCCTTCTGGAAATGGGAAAGGGTGAGGCTTTCTGGTAGCACTATATTTGAAGTCTCTAAGGCAACACTTCGTTCGATGATATTCTCCAGTTCTCTTACATTGCCGGGGAATGAATACTGAGCCAGGATATCCATCGCATATGCGGATATCTTTTTCACGTCTTTGCCAAGCTCTTCAGAGTATTTATTAAGAAAATATTGCCCCAAAAAAGGAAGATCCCCATCCCGTTCCCGTAGGGGCGGCATGGAGAGCTGTATAACGTTTAAACGAAAATAAAGATCTTCCCTGAATCTTTTTTCAATTACCTCTTCTTCCAGGTCCCTGTTGGTTGCGGATATTAGTCTGACATCTACTCTCTTCTCTTCTGTTCCCCCTACGGCAGTAAATGTGCGTTCCTGGATCACCCTTAAAAGCTTTACCTGGATAGCATGAGTCAGGTCGCCCACTTCATCAAGGAACACCGTTCCACCTTCCGCTACCTCAAATAAGCCATCCTTATCAGCCAAGGCTCCTGTGAATGCGCCCTTTTTATATCCAAATAGTTCACTCTCTATAAGATTTTCAGGAATCCCGGCACAATTAATTACAACAAATGGTCTGTTACTCCGAGGGCTTTCCTGGTGAATGGCTCTGGCTACCAATTCTTTACCTGTTCCGCTCTCACCTGAAATAAGTATGTTACTTTTTGTTTTTGCAACCCTCTCAATAAGGTCATATACTCTTCTCATCTGGGGGCTTTCACCTATCAGGCAGTCAAAATGAAAACGAAATTCTCCGTTATCGCTTTCTTTTCGGGTGGGGGTCAACCTCTTTGCCTTCAAAGTATCTTTTATAATCTTTTTGAATTCACCTACCTTGAAAGGTTTGGGTATATAGTCGTATGCGCCCTCTTTCATTGCCTCGACAGCCGTTTCAGCGGTAGCAAAAGCCGATATCATGACCACCATTGTCTCGGGACTTATCTGTTTCGCCCTTTTCAGGACATCGATCCCATTGATATCTTTCATCCGGATGTCAGTGATTACCAGATCAAATTTATGCTCTTCCAGGATCTTACAGCCCCCCTCACCGCTATCTGCCAGAAAGACCTGATATCCCTCCTTTGTCAGCAGGATCTCGAGAAACTCTCTCATGCTCCTGTCGTCATCGACTACTAAAATGCTCTGCATCATTTGACCAGACAATTCGCCCTTCAATCATGGTAAGAATAGTCCTCCCTTTAAGAGTCTTACCGATAAAAGGAGAATTTTTACTCTTGGATTGGATATCATCCTCCTTAAGGAGGTATTCCTGCCCGGGATCAATAATTGCAAGATCGGCGGCAACCCCTTCTTTTAATATACCACCACTTACTCCCAACAGGGATGCCGGAACATGTGATAATTTCCTGATCGCCGCTGGCATGCTCAGTACACCTTCCCTTACTAGAGTTAAGGTCAAAGGCAAGGCTGTTTCAAGACCTATAATTCCAAAAGCCGCTTTATCAAACTCGAGGTCTTTTTCAAGCGAGCTGTGGGGAGCGTGGTCAGTTGCAATAACATCCAGTACACCATCAGCAAGTCCAATCTTAATTTCGTGTATATCCTCAGGTGTCCTTAAGGGAGGATTCATCTTCGCGTTTGTGTTATATCCGATTACGGCGCTATGATCGAGGCTGAAATAATGGGGCGCGGTTTCTGCGGTAACCGGAACACCGTCCTCTTTTGCCCTCCTTATAGCTCGAACTGATTCCGCGGTACTGACATGGGCTATATGAACCGGATAGCCGGTCAATCTTGCCAGAGAGATCTCCCTTTGAACAATTATCTCTTCTGCTCCCGAAGGTATTCCCTGGAGCCCTATCCGGGTGGAAATAGTCCCTTCATGCATTACGCCGCCAAAGGAAAGATCTAAATCTTCGCAGTGTGATATCACCGTTAAGTTATGGTATCTCGCGTATTCAATGGCTCGCCTCATAAGTTCACTGTTAAGGACCGGGTAACCGTCATCCGAAACTCCAACTGCCCCGGCCCTGCGAAGATCCCCGAACTCGGTAAGGATTTCTCCTCGGCTTCCCTTAGTTATGGCGGCCACGGGATAGACCTTAATCGTCCCAGCCTTTTGGGCTTGTCTAAGGATAAACTCGGTCACCGAACTATTATCATTCACTGGTTCCGTGTTGGGCATACAAGCAAGGCCGGTGAAGCCACCGGCGGCACCGGCCATACATCCCGTTGCTATGGTTTCTTTATACTCATGTCCAGGTTCTCTCAGATGTACGTGCATATCGATCAGCCCTGGAATGATGATCTTATGGGGTACATCGAATATCTGAATCCGGGGTCCAACTTCTTTCATTGCTCCAGGAGGAACAATTTTTGATATCTTACCTCCTTCAATAAGAATATCCTGTTTTTCCACGATATCTTTTACAGGGTCAACAACCTCTCCCCCCCTAATTAATGTCGTCACCTCTGGATCCCCCGATTAAAAGATACAGCAGGGCCATTCGAACGGCAACACCGTTTGTCACTTGGTCTAATATTACCGAAAATGGCCCGTCTGCCACATCTGACGCCAATTCGACACCACGGTTTATGGGGCCGGGAT
>CAYTUL010000021.1:0-16837 GCA_964441135.1 uncultured Desulfobacteraceae bacterium
GAACTAGGCAAACAATCCTGAACACTGAAACCTGAAGCCTTTTTACCTCGCTGGTGCCCAGGGTCAACCAAAGTACATGCCTACTACTGCCGATAAATGAACTTAATAGGGGATTTTGGTGACCTGTTGCTTCTTGTCTATGAAAATACTATATGATATAGTTCATTTCCACAGAATATCCAATGGGTAATCCATTCCAATGGAGTTTTTTGTGAATCCATCCCGATTTGGTAGTGTCCCTTGTCTTTTGTTCATGGTTCATGGCATAAGTGATTTAAAAGACTTATGTAACCATCACGAGTGACTTGGGATTCATTGCAACGAGCGAAAAAGATGTCCATCTCAATTCCAAATACAGACAATTGAAAACAAACAACGGACACTATCCCCAGATTATCGGGATGAGAAATAAATCGAAAATGAAAGAGGAGGTCATTATGCCTAAATACGTTTATTCCTTTGGGTCAAAAAAGACGGACGGAAGGGCGGACATGAAAAATCTGCTCGGTGGAAAGGGTGCCAACCTCGCCGAGATGAGCCGCCTAAAGATACCCGTGCCGGCCGGGTTCACCATCACAACGGATTGCTGCAACGATTATTTCGCTAATGGGGCGAAATTTCCACCCGGTATGCGGGAGCAGGTGGAAAGGGCCCTTCGGTTAGTGGAAAATGAGATGGGTATGAAGTTCGGAGATCCAAGGAATCCGCTCCTGGTTTCATCCCGTTCAGGCGCTCGATCATCCATGCCCGGGATGATGGAGACGGTACTCAATATCGGTCTCTGCTCAAAGACAATCCCGGGCCTTATTAATAAAACCCGGAACGAGCGTTTCGTTTACGATTCCTATAGAAGGCTTATTACGATGTACTCCGATGTGGTGATGGAAAAGGCCGAAGGAATCGAGCCCCAGGAGGGCAAGGGTATTCGCGTCCAGCTCGACAGAATCATGGAAGAACTGAAGGGATCTAAGGGTTATAAAAACGATGTTGATCTGACGGTCGAAGATCTCAAATACTTATGCGCGGAATATAAAAAACGGGTCAGGGAAGTATTGGGTAGACCCTTTCCGGATCAACCGATGAAGCAGCTCTGGGGTGGCATTGGTGCAGTCTTCAAGAGCTGGAACGGAAAACGGGCCGTGGCCTATCGCCGTATCGAAGGTATACCGGATGACTGGGGTACGGCCACGAACGTCCAGGCCATGGTATTCGGGAACATGGGCTATTCCTCGGCCACGGGCGTGGCCTTTACACGGAATCCGGCCACGGGTGAGAATAAATTTTATGGTGAATGGCTTCCCAATGCCCAGGGCGAAGACGTTGTCGCGGGAATCCGCACACCCAACCCCATTAATGAGGAGACCAAAAGCGAACAGAACAGGCACCTCGACTCCCTGGAAACGGCAATGCCCAAGATCTACAGGCAACTGCACTCCATTCAGAGAAAGATCGAACGCCACTACCGGGACATGCAGGATATAGAATTTACCATACAGGAAGGCAGGCTTTACATGCTGCAGACGCGTGTCGGGAAACGGACCGGGACCGCCGCCATGAATATGGCCATGGATATGCTCAGGGAAAGGCTTATCAATGAAAGGACGGCGATCATGAGGGTGAAACCGGGACAGTTGGACGAACTGCTCCATCCCATAGTCGACCCGGCCGAGGAAAAAAAGTCCAGGGTCATCGCCAGCGGACTGCCAGCCGGCCCAGGCGGTGCGAGCGGCCAAATCGTATTTACGGCGGAGGACGCGGTTGAATGGGACAAAAAGGGCCTGAATGTTATATTGGTGCGGGATGAAACCAATCCGGAAGACGTGGCCGGCATGCGTGCCGCCGAGGGAATCCTCACTGCCCGTGGCGGTATGACAAGCCACGCCGCCCTTGTGGCGAGAGGCTGGGGCAAGTGTTGTATCGTCGGAGCCGGGATGGTCCAGGTTAGCGCAACGGCAAAAAAAATGACTGTAAACGGGAAGGGCTATAAGGAGGGGGATACCATCACCCTGAACGGCACAAAAGGGTATGTATATGAAGGGGGACTCGGAATGATCGATGCCACGGAAAATCCGAATTTCCGGAACTTCATGAACTTAGTGGACAAGCATCGTAAGATGGGGGTCCGGGCCAATGCCGATACTCCAGAAGACGCCCAGGTGGCCCGTGATTTCGGTGCCGAGGGGATTGGTCTCTTCAGAACGGAACATATGTTCTATGGTGAACAAAGTGAAAAACCCCTTTTCCTGCTTCGCCAGATGATCCTGAGCAGTACCCTGGAAGAGAGAAGACAGGCCCTTGATAAACTCTATAAGTATGTGAAGAAAGACATAAAAGATACCCTCAAGGTCATGAACGGCCTTCCCGTAACACTCCGCCTTCTGGATCCTCCGCTTCATGAATTTGTCCCCCAGGACCCGGACAAACAAAAGGAGCTTGCCGTCAGTCTCGGTATCAGCGTGAATGAGATAAAGAAACGGGGCGATCTCCTTCACGAAGTGAATCCCATGATGGGCCATAGAGGAGTCAGGCTGGGTATCACCTATCCCGAAGTGACTGAAATGCAGGTACGCGCCATACTTGAAGCAGCCGCTGAATTAAACGGGGAGAAGAAAAAGACCCTCCCTGAAATCATGATACCTGTTACCTGTGATATGAACGAAATAAAGGAGCAGAAACGGATCGTGGAGAGGGTATACGGGGAAGTCCTGAAGAAGTATCGAATCAGAAAGGTCGATTATCATGTAGGAACAATGATCGAGATACCACGTGCCTGCCTCTTAGCCGACGAAATGGCCCGTGAAGCCGAATTCTTCTCCTTCGGAACCAATGACCTCACGCAGATGGGTTTCGGGTTCAGCCGCGATGACATCGGTGGATTCCTTGGCGAGTACCTGGACAAGAACATCCTCAAGTCAGACCCCTTTCAGACAATAGACCGGGAAGGTATCGGCCAGTTGATCGAGATGGGAGTCACCAAAGGTCGGTCGACCAATAGAGACATCAAGGTGGGCATCTGCGGGGAACAGGGCGGTGATCCCGCTTCCGTGGAATTCTGTTATAGGGTTGGAATGAACTATGTGAGCTGCTCTCCCTACAGGGTACCCATTGCCAGGCTGGCCGCAGCCCAGGCCTCCATAGATGTGGGAATCGCCGGTAAAACAGCCTGGAAGAAGAGATCCGCCCGTAAAAAGACTTCTAAGAAAGGGAGATAGGATCCTTTCCATCTGAAATCGCTCGGACAAAAAAGCAGGGCGGCGACGCCTTGCTTTTTAATTTAGTACTCATCCAAAAACAAAGGCTTTTGGATTCGCGCTATCAACATTCAGCTATCAGCTGACAGCAAAAGAAATAAGAAACAAAGACTTGGCTGACTGCTGAAAGCGTGACCGCTGAAAGCTCTATCCAGTAAATTGCTTTTTCTACCATGGAATTTCACGAAACATAACCGGAAGAATGTCTCGAGCCACGGTCTCGTATCCAATGTTAGGAAGGGCCTGAGATCAATGGGTTTCATGAGAATCAAATTTTCCTTTATTTTACGTCATCTACTTTGATATAATTATCGCTCACTTGATAATGATCCTTCGCGGATTCCTTCTTAAATCGAATCGATCAACAACCGGGAGTGATTCGGGATGCCGTCCAAAGCCCTTGAAGTCAATCTGGAGCTCAGCCGTGTGGATGTTACCATCAGCGAGAGGTACGCGGTCCTCCAGGAGATCATGTCCAAATATTACGGGATCATGGAGGACCTGAATACCTTTCTGACCGAATTGTGCCACCCCTTTAAAAACTGGCGGTATATAGTAAAGGAAGCAAGGAGTTTTTCCCTTGACTATTATCACCTGCTCAAAGGCCATCCAAAAGGACCTGATGCCGCCAGACTATTCATGGATATATTCTTAGAGGCTATCACAACCTCTCCGGATTCGGACGTGAAATCCGATGGGGCCGACAATCTTCTTCTCTTTATTCAAAAGATCATAAGAGATGCGGGAAACGACCTGCCGAGATTTGTACCCGCCCTCGAATACGGGTTTGATCGCATCGGTTCCCTGGAGGAGGATGATTTTTTCTTTTTCGTGAATAGCTTTTATCAGATAAACCGGCTTGCCGGGGAATTTTTGAGCAATGCACCACCCGAAAATGGCTTTAAATCCTTGAGGTTCCTCCTCGTTAAATACCTCCAAGACTCCTACTCGTCCTGGATTGAAGAGGAAGATCCCTCGACCTGGTTCTTTAGCGAAGTTGATCCTTCCACAACCCGATCTGGTCATTTCGAAGAAATATTTCAACCCATTTCCCACAGCCGGTTAAAAGGATACCGGGACCAGCTTGAATCCATCCTTCAAAAAAGTGACGGTGACCAGAAGGTCGTTCTGAAGGGACTCACGCAACTCCCCGGATACAGACAGATCGCGGATATATACCGGGAGGTGCCGAAAAAACTGCTGAAGACCGGTGAGAAATCGGGCCAGGGCAACTACTGGAAGCTCATATTCCTCTTTCATATTATGAATACAGCAGGCCTAACATCGATTCATGAAGAAACCTTACGGGACATAAACCGGACCCTTACGTGGCTGATAGACAGAGAAAAACCTGCGGATATGGAGCCGCTGATCCAAAAGACATTCGCCATTCTCCGTGAAAGCATGTGGAAATACCCGGGGACCGCCCTTAACTGCATTCAGAACATGGGGGGGGCCGTCTACAGAACGGACGAGAGCGACCTGGTGGATTTCTTTTTGGAATCCGTCATTGATCTGGGATTTCAGACCCCTGATCTCAAAGGGGTGGGCGATGACTGGCAGGTACGTGTCAATGCCGCCCACATTAAAAACATACGCGCCTGGATGGAAATTATTGAGCTGAATCCAAAATGGTCCAAGAAACTGATATCGGCCCTGATTATCTATCTCTCCCTTTCCGGCGTTCATATCAGAGACACGGATCTCTTTCCCCGTGACATTACCAATTTTCTGAACAGTGATATCGGCAATGTGTATAATCTGGCAAAGCAGCTCACGAAACTCTTCCCGGCCTATTTCAATGACATCGGGGCTGAAGGGCGGCTGAGGGATATCTCCACAAGGATAGACGAAATATGTCTTCGAAAAGATGTGTTGATTCATTTCCTGAGAAAGCAGAGTCACGTCGAGAGCAGCAATCGGATTGTCGGGCTGATGGAAGCCACCCTTGATTTCTGGCGAACAAAAGACAAGGAGGGTCTGAAACCCTATATCCCTCTCAGCACCTATCAGCAAATCGAAACGGAAGGACCCTACGTGGATGGTGTTCATGCCCTTTTAACCCGGCTTTTCAGCATGAAAAAAATGAGAGGGGTGAGGGATCTCCTGACGTTAGGGGAAGGCCGGATAAAAGAGTCTGTAAAAGGGGTCCCGGGCATATCCGGAACGGATATTGAGAGGGTTGAATTAGCCGTTTCTTTCTACAGACTTTTATATCAAAAATATTCGCTTGGATTTCTGGAATTCGACAGTTATCTTAATCAGCTTCAACCCGGGTCCTTTCCTGATATTGACAGGCTCAGGAGCGCCCTCTCCGAATCGAATACAAAAAAGAAGCTTTCAAAACTCCTCGACTATCTCGAGAGGCTCAAGGAAACCATTCTCTCCCCGGAAGAATATGAGATCCGGGAGGATATCTATCATAAACGTCATTTTACAGTGGATATTCCATCCATGTACGGAAGCTATCATGAGAGGAAGTTCGATACTTTGGGCCTTATCTTCCGGATAGAATCCCTCGTAAAGATCCTGTTCGAAGAGATGGTCGCGAACATGAACCTCGAGCTTATCACGAGGGATACCTTCTTTCATATAAATGATTACGTTAGACTGTTCTACCGGGCCTTAAAATTGGACGGCCTCCTGTCCACGGAGATCGAGAAGGAACTGGAACTGCTTTCCCGATCCCTTGAAATAATGGGCTTTTCCTTTACCCAGTTCCTGGATATCTTTCGGGGATTTTCCGGGGCGGTTCGTCATATCGTAAATGATTATTTTAACGCTATTCACCAGGAAAACCTGATTCGAATTCTTGATCGAATGCCCTCAGGGGCTCTGCTGCCCAAGTACAGACCGAATGAGGAAAATTATGATAAGGACAAGCTTACCCACTGGGTATCGGAAGTATTTATAAGGGAGAAAATTTCATCCGCTCTGGGTCTGCAGCAGCTTGACCTCTTTCTGAGCCGCATAATGAACACCCTTTTTCAACAATCGGACAAGCTCCCGAAAAATCATCTACGTCTTCTGCTCAACTACGACCCCCAGAAGGCGGTCACATCCATAGCCAATCGAAACAAAAGGGTTTCGGGCATCATCCATCTGGGAAATAAAGGCCTCAACCTCGTCAGGTTAAGCAGATACGGGTTTCCCGTTCCCCCGGGATTCATTATCACGACGGAAGTTTTCAGGTGCCAGGAAGTCATTGAGAATTATCCACCGGCGGATAAGAATCTGAAAAGTCAGTTGAACCGGGAAATATCCACCCTGGAAAAGCTTACGGGGAAATCCTTTGGAGACCCGAAAAACCCCTTGCTGTTGTCCGTCAGAAGCGGAGCTCCCATCTCCCAGCCGGGAATGATGGATACATTCCTGGATGTCGGGATCAACGAAGATATCGTTCATGGAATCATAGCCCTGACGGGGCAGGAATGGTTCGCCTGGGATTGCTACCGACGATTTCTTCAATCCTACGGGATGTCTTTCGGTCTTAAGCGAGATCATTTTGACGACATCATTGCCGATTCAAAGAAGAGGGTGAGTGTCCCCTATAAAAAGGATTTTTCCGGTGAGCAGATGAAAATGGTAGCCCTTGCCTATAAGGATTTCATCCGGCATAACGGTATCGAAATAGAAGAGTCTCCCTTAAAACAGCTCCATATAACCATAAAAAAAGTCTTTGAATCCTGGGACACTCCGAAGGCCCGGACCTATCGAAAAATTATGAAGATCAGTGATGATTGGGGCACGGCCGTGACCGTTCAGGCAATGGTCTTTGGAAATCTTTCCCAGGAATCAGGTTCCGGGGTCGTCTTTACTCACAGCCCCAGATGGTCGGCGGACATGATCAATCTATGGGGAGACTATGCTGTAGGAAACCAGGGAGAGGATATCGTTTCGGGCCTGGTAAAAACACTTCCCATTTCAAACAAACAGGCCGATACCGAGAATCGTGATATGAAGGAAACGCTTGAGAATTCCTTCCCCGATATATATCATTCCATCAGGGAATTGGCTAAGGAACTGATATACGACAGGAACTGGAGCCCCCAGGAGATGGAATTCACCTTCGAATCTCATCATAAGGAGAATTTTTATTTTCTCCAGACCCGGGATATGGCCATTCGAGAGAGGAAGAAAGTCCTCTCATTCGTTACCGGTCCCGGGACCGAATCAAGGCTCTTGGGTCACGGCATCGGAGTAAGTGGAGGAGCAATTACGGGAAGGGCGGTTTTCAACCTGAATGAGATCCGTAAGTGGAGAGATTCGGAACCGGATACGCCTTTGATCCTCGTCAGGGGCGATACGGTTCCTGATGATATCGAAGAGATATATGAGGCGGACGGTTTGTTGACCGCCAGGGGCGGGTCTACGTCCCACGCAGCGATAGTAGCCCACAGATTAGGCAAGACCTGTGTTGTCGGTTGTGCCAACCTGATCTGCATGGAGAAGGACAGTAGCTGTTCATTGGATCAGATTCATCTGAGTTCCGGAGACTGGCTCGGTATTGACGGCAGTGAAGGCTCCATTTATTCCGGGATTATGGAGACTGAAGAGGTGACACGGAAGTGATCGAGAATGGAGAATATCGAAATAAAAAGAACATATATCTTAGGAGTAATATGAGAAGAAAAGGGTGATAAAATGGGTAATACTACCGAAGAAAGATATGATAATGCTTTAAAATTGGGCATTAATGGTCTTGGCAGAATCGGAAAATTGACTCTGTGGCATCATGTGGCCAGGAAATATTTTCGTGAGATTGTCGTCAATATGGGAAGAACGGTCGGGGGGTCCATCCATGACCTGGCACATTATATCGAAAGGGATTCAACCTATGGTTCTCTCCATGGGTACATTTACGGGCACAAGGCCCAGAGGATCATAACCGACCTCGATAACGAGAACAGTACCATGAGAATAGACGGCATCCCTGTCCGGGTCCTCCAGAGGGATCGAAATCCGAGAAATATCGAATGGGACAGGCACGGAGTCAGACTTGTCGTGGATACTACGGGGCAGTTCACAGATCCTACCTTATCGGCGGATTCCCCAGGCGGCTCCGCCAGGGGCCATATCGAGGCGGGCGCCAATAAGGTTATCGTATCGGCTCCCTTTAAAATCAAGGACAAGAGCAAACCCATGCCCGAAGACGCGGTAACAACGGTTATGGGAATCAATGAAAACGACTATAACCCGAGACACCACAGAATAATCTCCAATGCTTCCTGTACGACAACATGTCTGGCCCACATGACGAAACCCCTCATCCATCACTTCGGCCAAAAAAGCATACTGACGGCGTCCATGTCGACTGTTCACGCGGCAACGGGATCCCAGGAAGTCTTAGATCGACCGGCCGGGTCCGGTGCGAAAGATCTGCGAAAGAATAGAAGCATTATGAACAATATCATCCTTACGACTACCGGGGCTGCCACGACACTCGGACTGGTCATTCCCGAGATGAAACAGATCGGCTTTATTGCTGAATCCGTGCGGATACCGATCACAACGGGCTCTCTGATTATCCTGGTGGTCAACCTCCTTGAGGAAAGGTCCGGTGAGACCATCCGAAGGGACACGATAAACAACATTTACATGGAGGCATCGAAAAATGATCCCCGGGGCTATCTCCATTATACGGAAGAACAGAACGTATCCGGGGATATAATCGGCCTTCCCAGGGCGGCGGCCATCATTGAAGGCCACGAGACCCACACCCGGACAGCGGAAGTTTCCATTGATCTGGCGAGGGTCTGTGGTATTCAAAAAAACAGCACGGATCCTATGGACGAGTCTGTTGCGAGGATTTCCATCACCCAGGCAGTGATCTACGGCTGGTATGACAATGAATTAGCGAGCTATGTCAATATACTCGGTGACCGGACGGTTTCCATAGCGGAGAATATGTAAAGGGGTATTCCATGATTCAATTTTGACGGCTTCGCAAAAAATCCCAGAAAATGTCACTCCCACGAAGCCTGTCCTCGACCTGATCGGGGAGCGGGAGTCCAGAAATATTTGGAATCACTGGATTCCCTCCTTCGCGGGAATGACAGAAAAAGACATTTTTTGACTTTTTACGGATTCATCAATTTTTATTGACATTGATTCGGATATTCATATATTCTAACCATAATTTTAAAAAGACTATGCCCTCATCCTGAATAACGAGAAGGGGGTGAGGTAAAAAAGGGGGTGATTCCGATAGGGCGCGAGAGTAATGAATGGAATGAGATGAAAGAGTTGCGAGCTCTCAAGGCCCCTTTGTATTCCTTCGAGCTGCCCCGATGCTCCATGACCTTCATAATGGATAGAGAGGTAAAAAATTATGTAAGATGAGTCCATATTCTGGTTGATCCCTTAAAGAGCATTATTGAAGGTTGTAAGAGGCATCTCGTTTTTTCAGGGGTGCTTTTCTATTTTTATGCCTTTGCGCATTTTTTTTAATGAATAAGAATTGATCCATTCGTAAAAAGTCAAAAATCGCATTTTTGACAAAAATTATTGTCAAGAATTTATAATCTTTTAAAAAGAGAAGAGGATATGAAAGTAATTGTTCAGAATAATCAGATTGAAAGAGCTATAAAGGATCTCAAGAAAAAACTGACTAAAGAGGGTTTTTTTTCCGAGATAAAGGAGCGTCGTTTTTATGATAAGCCCAGCATACAGAGAAAGAAAAAACAGGCCAAAGCAGCCAAACGGCGCCGTAAACGCATGAGAAAATTCCCCAGGATGCCGTAACATTTCACGGGTTCCCCATCGTAAAATCCACATTTCCCAATACCCTCCTGTGTTTCTAAAGGGCGGAGGGTATTATCAGGTAAGAGGAGATCCTTTGATGCCTCGGAAATTGTACGGGTACACCTTATACCTCATTATTTTGTCTATGAAACTCCTTTGGGGTTAAGGCAAGGCCACCTCCTCCCCCGGACAAATCATCGGGATCTTCAATGGGCGTGGATTCTTTCCTTTTCCGGAACCCAAAATTCCAGCATTCCAGAACTCCAACCCTCCATTGTTCCACTACTCCAACACTCCAACAATCCGACACTCCAATTATGAGCGAAGCGAATCAAGTTTTAGGCTTTTCCCTTGACAAAAAAAAGGTGAGCAGGTAAATACGCATCAACTATCATCCCGTGCATCACGACGCCTGAAAATCCATTATTCGAAGAGGATTAATATATGGAAAATCAAGAACCTTCCTCTGACAGAGTACCAAAAGGTGGGGGGAGCTCCTCTCTTATTTCTTCGATTCTCTCATTTTCTTCTAATTTTATATCCTACGTTATCGATCACGTTCTCACTTACTACGCCGAGCTCATTTCCAATCCTTTCAAAAGCGGGCTGGTCTATTTCGCGGCCGGTATCATCGGCGCCCTTTTTGTGGGGTGGATTCTTTTCCCCATTGTCCTCTATTCCGAGCAGAAACAGCCGGTAGATTTCAGCCACGCGATCCATACGGATCCGGATATAGTGGAAGAAATCCAGGGTAATACAGAGCTTGACATATGTCTTCACTGCCATGGTTTCAGGGAGGATGGGAGCTTCGCAGGCATACCAAAACTGGAAACATGCATGGAATGTCATGACGATGCAGAATTTCCCTTAGGGGAGAGCCCAGAGGAGGAAAGGTTCCTTAAAGAGTATGTCGCCCATGAAAAGGAAATTCCATGGCTGACCTATTCTAAACAGCCGGATTGTGTCTACTTTTCCCATGTGGCGCATGTAAAGATGGGAAACATCGAATGTCAAACCTGCCACGGGGATCACGATAAGATGGACAACCTGCCCCTCTATCAGGAAAACCGCCTGACCGGATACAGCATTAATATATATGGTAAAAATATAATAGGCTATAAAACGCACACCTGGGACCGGATGAAGATGGATGATTGTGCGGAATGTCATACAGAGAATAATCTCGAAGAGGACAACGCCTGTTTTGTCTGCCATAAATAAGGGGAACAGAGATATGAAATTCGACGGAAAAAATATCACCGAGTTATTAGCGATCAACAGGAGAAATTTCATAAAACTGATCGTTGGCGGAGCTGTTGGAACGGGCCTGTCTCCAATCCCCTGGAAACTCGCGGACGACACCGCGATATGGACACAGAACTGGTCATGGGTGCCGGTTCCTGCAGAAGGGAAGATATCTTATGTCAATTCCGTGTGCAAACTATGTCCCGGTGGATGCGGTATCGCGGTGCGCAAGGTCGATAACAGGGCCGTGAAAATTGAGGGCCGCACGGATTATCCGGTTAACCCGGGAGGCATCTGCCCCCTGGGAATGGGAGGCCTGCAGCTCCTCTACAACGAGGGGAACCGCTTCACGAGCCCCATGAAACGCGTCGGCCCAAGGGGGTCCGGACAATTTGTGAATATAACCTGGAACGATGCCCTTGCCTTGCTTGCCTCAAGGATATCCGATCTTCGAAAAAAGACGACCCCGGAATCCCTCGTGGCTGTCGATGGGAACCCTTTTCAATCATCAATATCGGTCATGGTGGAACGACTTCTTCGCGCGGTCGGATCACCCAATTATATGAGAATACCCTCCGCGGAAGATACGAACCGGATGGCCTGCAGTCTTATGCAGGGTGACAAGGGTCCGGTAACCTATGATCTTGAAAATGCGGATTACATATTAAGTTTCGGATGCGGTCTCTTGGAGGGCTGGGGATCGCCGGGACGGGTGATCAATGCCTGGGGCCTCTGGAGATCAGAGCCTTTAAAGGGAAAGGTCAGGATTGTTCAGGTGGAATCAAGGGCGTCAAATACCGCATCCAAAGCGGACAAGTGGATAGCCGCGAGACCCGGAACCGAAGCCGCATTGGCCCTGGGCCTGGCTTATGTCATGATTCATGAGGGACTGTATGACTCCGGCTTCGTCGAGGAGAGGGCCTTCGGCTTTTTTGACTGGACTTCATCCAGCGGCGAAGTGCACAAGGGATTCAGGCGCATGGTCTCTGAAAAATACTCTCCCGAAAAGGTCGAAGAGATCACCGGAGTAAAGGCCGAAGAGATCCGTTCCATGGCCAGGGAATTTGCCCGAGCAAAGGCCCCTGTTGCCATTTTCGGAAAGGGCAAGGGAGCATTGAACGGCAGCCTCTATGAAGCCATGGCCGTGCAGGCCCTGAACGCGCTCACGGGAAACATTAACAGGCCGGGCGGGATGCTTGTCTTTGAACCCCTTCCCCTCGCCTCCCTGCCGGAGGTTGAATTGGATTCAATTGCCAGGGAAGGTCTTAAAAAAATGCGTCTTGACCGTCCGGACCTTCATTCATATCCCTTCACCCAGAGCCTTTTTGATAACCTCGCAGAATCCATGGCACGGGAACCCGTGTCTCCGGTTGATACCCTGCTTGTTTTCTCTTCCAATCCCGCCTTCACCCTTCCTGACAGCGGTGATTTCAGAAGGGCCCTCGATAGGGTCCCCTTTATCGTGAGTTTTTCTCCCTATCATGATGAGACCGTTTTTATGGCTGATCTGGTCCTCCCTGACCACACCTATCTTGAAAAAACGGATGATGTTGTATGGCCGCCCGGACTCCAGTACCCGCTTTTCGGCCTGACCCGGCCCGTGGTCAAGCCCATTTACGATACGAGAAATTCCGGTGATGTCATTATCCAACTGGCAAAACAGATAGGGGGTTCCCTGGAAAATTCTTTTCCCTGGGAGAATTACGAAGAGGTATTGAGGATGAGAGTTAAAGGTCTGTTCGACCATTCCGCGGGCCTGACAGGTTACGATAAATCTTTGCCTGCCTGGAAGCGGAAAGGCAGGTCGGCTTCGAGGAGTCCCGATTACAAAAGCTTTGACGAGATGTGGAAAAATATGAAATCCAGTGGATTATGGTACCGGCCGGTTCAAGGAAACGGAAATCCGGAAACACGTTTTAATACGCCGTCCGGAAAATTCGAGTTTTTTTCCAGACTGATCGAGCTCGCGGTCAATGAGTCCGGTACCGGAAGATTAGGGTTAAACACAACCGGCGATGAGATATTCATGCCCCATTACGAAGAGGTATCTCCTGAGGGGAGAGAAGGCGGCTTCCCTCTTCGAATGGTACCCTATGAGATAATCAACCTGTCCAGTGGCTGGTTGCCCAATCCTCCATACCTGAACAAGACCCTCTTCGACAATCAGCTCCTTAAAGAAGACTCCTTTGCGGAGATTAATCCCGAAACTGCTTCAAAGCACCATCTTAAAGAGGGGGATAGCATTATCATAGAGAGCCCAAAGGGGAATGTTCAGGTACGCGTACATATTTTTGCAGGGGCCATGCCGGGAATTGTATATCTATTGTTAGGCCTCGGACACCGGGCCTATGACGATTTTCTCCGCCATAAGGGAATAAATCCCAATGAGATTATTGACGGGGGCAGGGATCCCCTCAGCGGACACCCCGTGTGGTGGAACACTCCGGTAAGATTAATCAAGGCATAAAGACGAGGTAGACATGGAAGAGAAGGTGGTTCACGGATACAGATATGGGATGGTTATCGATCTGGATAAATGCACAGGATGCGGGACGTGTATGATCGCCTGCGCGGCCGAAAACAACGTGACCGTGAGAAGTGATGAATCCGACAAAGAGCGAAGTATCACCTGGATGCAGCTTTATAAGATAGACAACGGAAAACCCTTTCCCCGGAACGAGGTCAGCTATTTCCCAAGACCTTGCATGCATTGTAACGAGGACGGAAGGGGCCATCATACATCCCCCTGCGTCACCGTATGTCCCGTTACCGCCACCAAGCTGGACCTTAATACCGGAATCGTGAGCCAGATCTATACCCGTTGTATTGGATGCCGGTATTGTCAGGCGGCTTGTCCCTATCACGCAAGATACTTTAACTGGTGGGACGGTTTTTCCTATTTCAAGCCCTTCCCCAAAGGGATGGAACGATCCCTGTCACCGGAGGTGTCTCCGCGTATGCGAGGCGTGGTTGAAAAATGTTCCTTTTGTCATCATCGCTTGATGAGGGCAAAAAACAAGGCCTACTATGAAGGCAGAAGGGAGATTGAGGAAGGTGAATACATTACCGCCTGCGCAGAGGCCTGCCCTGCCCGGGCCATATTTTTCGGAGACCTCAATAATCCGAAACACACCGTTTCGAGATTAGCCAAGAGCCCCCGGGCCTTCAGGCTCCTTGAAAGGCTGCGCACGAAACCCAAGGTCTATTATCTCTCTTCCCGGGACTGGGTAAGAAGACTGGCGGATAACTATCTGCCGGGTGAATTCAAGCCGATGTCAAAGGCCGTTTAATGATTCGGTGAGTAATAAGGTTGAAGGATTGCGTGTTTGATTTACCGATTTAAGCAGGAGGAAAACATATGGATTCCTTTTTAATACCGGAGGGGAGGAAAAGATGTTCTGTGCTGACCTTCTTTTTCTGGACTCTGCCCTGGCTGGCCCTGATAGCCTGGGGAGGGATCGCCGCCCTTCTGTGTCTTGTTTTAGGATTGAACCAGACAAATATGAGCAATATCTTCGCCTTTGCCCTGTGGATCGTTTTCGACCTGGCAGTAATCGCCCTTGGCGCCGGCGCCTTCTTTACGGGATTTCTCACGTATATTATCGGGAAGAAGGAGTTGAACGATATCATTAATGCGGCTGTTATCATTGGATTTATCTGTTATTCTGGCGCCCTGCTCGTACTGAGTATCGATATAGGGCAACCCATAAGAAATTGGTTTATATTCTGGCATTCCAATGTCCATTCCATGCTGGTAGAGGTCTCCTTCTGCATTACCGTCTACTTGGGTGTCCTGTCGATAGAGTATCTGCCGATCATCTTAGGAAACAGGAAGCTGGACGAGGTGCGCGATTTCCATCTTTTCGGGCACAATCTGCACCACATTATGGCCATTTTCGCCGCGACGGGGACGTTCCTCTCCTTCTTCCACCAGGGATCACTTGGAGGGATGTTTGGGGTTTTGTACGCGAGGCCCTTTTCGGCCAGAATGGGTTTTTATATCTGGCCCTGGACCTTTTTCCTCTTTATCTTCTCCGCGATCGCCGCGGGTCCGTGTTTTACTATTCTATGCACCAGATTAACGGAAGGAATAACCCGGAAGAGGCTTGTCCCCCAGAACACCATCCAGTTATTGGCCAGGATATCGGGATATCTACTGGCCGCCTATATTATATTGAAGATAGCGGACACCCTGGGCTGGATGTATGGTGTGGTACCCAACGCAGGGCAGAGCTTTAAGGACTTTTTCAGGGAGGGACCCTACGGCGTCTGGCTGATGTTTTGTGAAATCATTATCTTCGGACTCCTGCCGGCGGTCATTCTTCTCATTCCAAAGGCAAGGCGACAGGGGGGGTGGCTGATTACGGCGTGCCTCATGGCCTGTACGGGTATTGTGCTGAACCGTTTCCTGTTTGTCGTCGTCACCCTTGCAATACCCGTGATGCCCTTCGACAGGTTCTGGAGCTATCTGCCTACCTGGCAGGAATGGGGTATTGCTTTTTTAATAATCGGATACGGTTTCCTTTTGTTTTCCGTTTCCTACAGGTATCTGCCCATCTTCCCCAAGGAGAAAGAGCTGAACCCCGCATAAAATTGTTATGCGATTTTATTAAAGGAGAAAAAAATGACTCCATTGTCTTTTGAGTGGCACTGGTCCATAGAATATTTCATTTTCATGGGTCTTCTCTATCTTGCCCTCGGTATTGTGGGAGCCGGGTTGGTATACACCTATATCAAGACCTGGTTTACGATGATGGACAGAAAGGCCGGGACTCAGGATAAGATTCCATCCCGCTCAAAGTACACGGAGTATTAGTCCATCTTACTGGTATCTCAAATAGTCACTATATCCATATCACCGTATCCCGCTTCCAGTGCTCATCATCGCGGTCAGAATAGTCCAGGTTGTAATGGAGCCCGCGGCTTTCCTTTCTCATGGAGGCGCAGTTTATGATCAATTCCCCTACAAGCGCAAGATTTCGCAGCTCGAGAAGGTCTCTCGTAACGATAAAATCCCAGTAATACTCCTTGATCTCCGCCTGTATGTTTTCTATCCTGGCCCTGGCCCTTGCGAGTCTTTTATTAGTCCTTACAATCCCCACATAGTTCCACATCAGTCTCCTTATCTCATCCCAGTTGTGGGAGACAACGACCATCTCCTCGCTGTCCGTGGCAGTACCCGGATCCCATATGGGCGCCCTGGAAATGGGAGTTTTCCTATTATCGGCCAGATCCCGGGCAGATCTTTCCGCCGCCCTTTTCGCGAAGACAAGGGCTTCCAGAAGGGAATTGCTGGCTAAGCGGTTGGCCCCGTGAAGCCCGGTGCAGGCGACCTCCCCGATGGCGTACAGGTTGATGATGTTGGTCCCTCCGTTTTCATCCGTTAAGAGACCCCCGCACATATAATGGGCGGCGGGCACCACGGGTATGGGAGTCTTCGTGATATCAATCTGGTATTTCAGACAGGTTTCATAGATATTGGGAAATCTGTCTTTAATAAATTCCGGGGGTTTATGACTGATATCGAGATAGACACATTCATCACCGCTCTTCTTTAGTTCAAGGTCGATAGATCTCGCCACGATATCCCGGAAGGC
>CAYTUL010000022.1:0-16753 GCA_964441135.1 uncultured Desulfobacteraceae bacterium
GTTCCATATATCGCTTTGCGTAATCTTCCGGGTCATCATTGTCATAAAACATGAGAAATTTGGCATCCCGTTTCACGAGGATGTTGGGTTTCCCCGTTTTTGAAGGGATGATCTTCAATGCCTGGTCCTCCGCCGTGGTCCTTACCCTTTCCGCCAGATCGGGATACCTCTCCTTTAGTACATCCATGTTCCTTTGAAATGTGGTGTTGATTTCCATTCTTACCTCCTGTTATTAAGCGGCAGCTATCACGCATTCCACCATGTTCGACATCTGCTCCATATCTTCCTTCTTGGATATCTTTGTCTTAAAGATCTCCCCTATGATTCTGTGACATAGATCCGCCTCATCCATCCTCCCCCCCAGGCGGTAGGAACGGTACAGATCGATGAATATTTTCCCCGCGTCCACAAAGTCGTTTACCACGGATGCGATCTCAATCCCTTCCTCTTCAGCGATCCGGGAGGCTCCGAGCAGGGCATCTTCCCATTGATCGACCTTGGCAAAGGCGTAAAATCCCGCCACTTTATATCTGGAATCATTAGGCATGAGGTCACGGGCCTTCGCTATCTGATCGATACCCGAAACGATCTGTCCCGTCTCCAACAATGCCATTCCGTGGTAGAACAGGGCCGCTGCTAAATCCTGGGGATCAAGGTCCCTGTCAATGCTCGTGATTTTGTCTTCTAATAGAGTCCGGATCTCCTGGTAGCTCTCTTCCCTGTAGTACATTTCGGCCAGCGCGAGGATCAGATCCGGTGAGCGGGGAGATTGCTTCAAGCCCTGGGTGACGAGGACCTTGCCCAGCTCCGGTTCATTCTGCCGTGCATAGAGAACGGCAAGTTTCGCCGCTAACTCCGGTTTGATCACTTCCATTTTGGTAAACCATGGATGGGCCTTTTTCAGATCACCCAGTCTGAGGAAGAACAGCCCCCCCTCCGTCAGTTTGTTGGGCACAACCACGGATTCGAGAAGCCTCGAAACGGCGGCCGTTTTCCTCTGTTCCCTGTATATCCGATTTTCCGCGGCGTGAGTAATTCTCAGCATATCGTTCGGAGTCGATTGAATGCCCAGTTTTCGAATGGATCGGTCAACATCTTCGAACGCAAATCCCTCAAACCGGATTTCTTCGTGCCTCGGGAAAAAACGGGTCTGATACTCCGCCATCTCATATTCTTGAAGAATATCCAGATACGCCTGAACGGAAAGTTTTCTCTCTCTCCGAGGAAGTTCGACCTTGGTCCTGAAGGCCGTATCTTTCTTCAGGGGCAGAAGTCTCTTCAACAGTGCCAGTTGGAAGCGATGTCTCGAATCGATATACTCATCTGCATCCATACATAAGATGTAATCGCCGGTGGCTTCCTGGAGAGCGCGATTTCGCGCGGCGGAAAAATCATCCCGCCATTCCATATCGATGATCCTACCTCCATACCTTTTCACGATCTCCTTTGTCCGATCCGTGGAACCGGTATCCACCACGATGATTTCATCGGCGATTTTTTGCACGGATTCGAACGCCTTAGGAATTGAAGCTTCCTCGTCCCTCGCGATCATACAGAGGCTTACCGTCATGGGCCGCCAGTCGGGATCTTTTATGGTGGGAAGTATCCATCGCTTTATGTATGCGTCTCCAACAAAATTGTCCATGTTTTGAAACCACTCAATGGCCCTCTGTCTTTCTCCGTTTAAGAGGTACAACTTGCCGAGACTCACGAATATGGCCATGTCTTCCCTTGCCCCAATGGATTTCTCGAAATATTCGATGGCTCTCTCAAACTCCAGGAGGTTCGAATAGATATGCCCACCCATTTTATAGGTAAAGGGCACCTCATCCTCTTTTCTATTCCGGATCCATGTTTCGAAAAGGAGGCGCGCTTCCTGTAGATAGCCCTGGTCGCATAGAAATCCAAGCATGGGAATATACATCTTGTATGTTCCGAAACCCCTTTGAGCACCATCGATGAAGGCATCCAGGTACCCCTTATGGAGGACCCTGAATCCGGTGAATATCTCCGATAGGACGAACAGATCTTCTTCATGATCAGGGTCAAAAGAGATTTCACCCCGGAGACAACGAAGGTCCCGCTCCTCACCGGAGGAAGGCCCTTCTTCCCCTCCCCGCGGCATGGATTCGATCAAGAGATCCTCGGATATATGGTTTTTTATCGTTACTATTTTATCGGTTCTGGAATCCATGACCAGATCGAGGCCACCCGGGATATGGGATTTTCGAAACAGCCGGATCTGATACTCGGGAGCGTATATCGATTGTCTGACATCCCTGAATTGTTCAAGCTTTTTCATGAGCTGGAACGGTTCAAGCTCATCACCATTCAATCCGCTTTTGGTCATAAATGCATAGGCATCGGCATCCTTATTATCAAGGGCACTTTTCAATTTATTCCGGGAAATGACCTTCAGCCTTTCATCCGGTTTAATAAAAAGAATCCATTCGGATGAGACATTTTCTCTCAATTTTTCAACAGTGTCTTCCCTTGAACGGGACGATTTTATCCCCTTCGCGCCGAGACGGACGGCCTTTTCCAGGCCGCCATCCATATAATCCCGATCAATATAAAAGACATCCTTGCTGAGCTCCATGGCGCTTTGGATGCATTCCTGAAGGTTCCCCTCCTTCTCCTCACCGATGATGCAAACGGACAGTCTATGGTTTTCCATTGTTCTTCCCCTCTTTGTTAGGTGTGCGTTGGTTATGTTTAGCTTATATCCGAATAGGAGAACACGAGATCCCTTGTCTTAGGTTCCAATCCCGTGAGGATCTCCGGATCCCTTTGCTTATGGGTCCGGCGAACGGTGGTCAGAATCTCTTCGGTCTTTTCACCCCACGTAAGGTTCATGTGTTCGGACAGGGACCGGATGGTATCCCGGGGATCTTTCACCAGGTCATCATACCTGATCCTGATGCATCCCGGGATATCCTTTATGGACTCGTTGACCCTCAGATAGTAATAGGCGATCCTGTGAAGTTCATCCATATGGTACCAGTCATCCGAATCCTTCGGATCCACCCAGAACGGAATTCTCAATCCGTGGATAAAGCGGTTGGGCCAGTTCAGATTTTCATGCAACAGGGTGGATGCGCGGAACCATCCCTTTTCCCTGATTGAGTTGAAGACTTCCGGGGCCTTACGGGTCATGAGGACGACCCGGGTTCCAGGATAGTAGTCCATTAATTTCGGTAGAAAGGCCACCACGTCAGGAATCTTGTACACGATACTGCTTTTCCTCGCCAGATCCTCCGCCTCGGATTTTCCCAGGGAACGGTTCAACCGCTCTTCAATGATTTTGGCGGCCTTGACACGATAGATGGAGCTGTCATCCTCGCGATTGCAGTTCAGGCCCCGCCCGGCCAATGCGTTCATCAGGAACTCTTCATAGAGATATGTCTCATAAAGGAGTTTCCACTCCTCCTCCTGCAAGTCGGGAAGCAGTGCAAAGAGCGAGAAAAGCATGGGTGGCTCAAAGGCGTATTCCACCTCTTGAAAGGAATGGAATATCTTCCCCATTATGGTAGTCCCGCTTCTCGCGCCCCCGCTTATCACGATGGCCTTATCGCATATCTTACAAATATTATTATCCAATTTCATTTTGGGGAGGCTGCTGGAATGAATCAATTTTGATCTCTCCCTGAGGCTGATTCCTGTTTTTCATTTTATGAGCCTGAGGCGGCATCCCCGTATGTGAGTCACCCCGTCTATCGTCGCGTAATAGCATGCAAAGAGGTGACCGTCGGGAAAGGAGATTATATCCGGGGTGCCGAAGGAAAAGGACCGGATACCGTCCCATGTGGATCGCGGACCAGGGGCGGTGTCGGTGATAATCTCCCCGTTGACGTTACCGGATCCACCCATATGGATCAAAAGGGATTCCTTCTGATTCCACGTGATCCCGCCATCCGTGCTTACATGGAGAAATATTCCAGCAGGACCCTGCCGATGATTGGACAGGGCGAGTATCCTATAATCGTCCAGGGCAACCGGGGCGGTTACCTGGCCTTGAATCCCGGTGTCCATGGGCTCGGACCAGGATCTTCCCTCGTCTCGGGAGAATAGGGCACAGACCTTATGATTGGATTCATCATCAAAGGCCCACAACAACATCATCATCTTTCCTCCAGGCATAACCGTTGTTCGGCCGTCACAATAATTCCATTTCCCTTTATCATCTTCCGCCACTACCCGGATTTCATCAAAGGATTTACCTTCGTCCTTCGAAAACACAGCCACGGTGCCAACGGCTTTCCGGCCTCCATCTACAATCCTTGTGACTTCAATGGACTGCATGATGGTATTATCCGGCAGGAGTATGGGCCTGCTGCTGATTCCCTGTCTGAGGCAGGCATCCATCTTTATTCTCATGGGCCTTTCCCATTTAAAACCTCCGTCCCGGCTTCTTAGAAAATAGGGCCGTGTTTGAAGGGTATCCAGGCCGGCCGTACTGAAAATGGGGATAGCGGGATTTTCACCGGGCACCAGACCCGCAGTGAATAGAAGATCCCCTGAACCGGTTTCTACCATTCCTCCCATAACGATGACCTTGGGAGGATGCATCTCTCCCGGAACGATGATATCAAGCGGTTCACTCCATGTTATTCCTCTGTCCGATGAGTGGACCATCGCGTACCTTCCATCATAACTGTAACGCGCCGTGCCGCCCCTAAAAACACAGGCAAGATCGCCGTTCCGGATAAGACAAATCTGAGGAAAGGCGGCGTATATGGATTCGTGATCAGGGTGTGGATTCCTGTATATGGGAATGTCTGAAAGTATTTCTATTTGATTATAAATCATTCAACCTGCTATTAACGTCCTGAATTGGTAACTGGGAATTTTATTATCCTCGAGCACCCTTCTTTATTAACCATCTTTCAAAAGTTTAAGTGTTACCTGAATTTAAGTTTGGAATTAGGAAACCACATGTTTTAGGCGCCAATCACCGTTTTTCTTTTCCCAGAGGTGAGGCAGTCGATACCGGTCCACAACCTCCCAGAAGTACCCTTCGGAGATATCAAGATACTCTAAGAATTCTTTGAAATACTTCTGTGGAAATTCTCCATCATATCTCCTCACCAAAGCGACCCCCTCTTCCCGAGTGAGATGTTTGCACCGTATCTCCATGGATACGTCTCTGGTTGTCCGACCCATCCCGAATTTAATGTAACCGAGGTACCAGTGAAAGCCGTCAGTCTTGTCGTCGAGGCTGGCATACTTGGAATGGGTGCCTTCCGACCTGCCATCTGGATTCGACTCAAAACCCGTATACTCCGCGGCATAGTAGTAATTTTCCTGCGGTACCCATTTATAATAAAAGGAATACCAGTGCATCTCGGCCCCCAACCGGTGTATCTCCTCCAGGGGAGGCGCTTTATAGATCTCAAATGATTTTGAATGGATATCGTCCTTGGAAAAAATTCCCCTTTCCAGGCCCTCACTTACAAGTGCGTCAACCCCTGCGCCTTTGAAATACAGCCTCTCCCAGTCTTCAACCGATTCAAAGGGCTTGTTCTTGTTCTTTTCAGAACCGCCATACTCCACTTCACCATTTTCACCATAGAATATCAGAGGAATACCGAATTTAAGGGCGATGTGAAAGGCATAAGATTTTTGTCCGAATGTAAAAGGTTCCCATGCATCGCCTTTCGCTTCAAATGCCACACGCGCCAGTTTCCGATGCAGTATACCGTCCGGATAAAAAAGTATATTATCAAAACCTGACTGGACAAAATTCGAATAGTTTTTAAACCCAATCTCAGTAAAAAGAAACGGCGCCCAGGTGACGGTAAGGGGATGCATTCCATAGCGATGCTTTAATTGATGAGAGACAAAACCGCTGTCTTTACCCCCGCTGGAGGGTACGATGACGTCATAACTGCCGTCCCTGGATCTGTGCCTGTCGAGCAGTTCTTTAAGCATTTCTTGTCTTTGTTTCCAGTCAATGACACGCTCCTTTTCCTCTGCATAGTGACACGCGCTGCATACCCCTTCCTCATCAAATAGGATCCTTGGACGCTGATTTGAAGTGACGCATTTTTTACAAAATCGCACTTCCTCGGGCAGTTCCCGTAGTTGTTTTTCCAGGATTTCGGTCATTTTATTCTGAAAGCCTCCAATTTTTTCCGTTGATTTACGACCTTGTGAAGTTCTTCAAGAGCCGAAGCCCGATAGGGCCGCTCTTTTCCGGGTGGAACTGACATCCAATGAGATTGTCCTTCCTGGTCATGGAACAGAATCGATTTGGGCCGTATTTCGACTCAGCCAACACATCTGACCGGTTATCTGGTACAACAAAATAGGAATGCACAAAATAGAAGGAGCTGTCCCTATCAATCCCTCTTAGGATCGGGTCTGGCTTTGATAGTTTGCCCGGCTTCCCTTCTCCAGGTATTTGAGGAGGTTCTATGCCGGCCCAGCCCACATGGGGTATCTTAATCCGGGGACCGCCGTTATCGGACAACCGGAGTCGAATGACCTCTCCTCCAATGAGATTAAGACCTTCATGAACCCCGAACTCCTGACTCCTGGTAAAGAGGAACTGCATCCCAAGGCAAATCCCCAAGAGCGGCCTGTCCCTTTCAATAAATTCGCGGATTGCATCTGCAATTCCCGTGGTGTTAAGTTCATGCATTCCTCTACTGAAGGCTCCAACCCCAGGAAGGATAAGTCTGTCAGCCGAGGCGATCCTTCGAGGATCACCGGTTATTTCCGTGATTCCGCCAAGGTGCCTGATTGCCCTCTCTATACTGAACAGGTTGCCTAAACCATAGTCGATGATCCTTATATTTTTCTTGGTCATTTCCTAATTCACCCCGTTCATCCTGCATTTTATTCCACATTGGTTTAAATGCTGTTTTACGTCCTGTATTCCCATCGGTATAAGCAGATTTCGTTTAAAACCAAGGTCACCCCCCCTTTTTTTCATGATAAATTCGGTATTGCCTTCATCTTGGAATTCCTTGGAATCCACTTCCCCTTCGAGATAATTATAGTGAAAAATGGAGGCTGCCGATACGGCATCGGCCTTGCCGGTGTTTACCGCTTCTGTAAGGTGTTCGGGGCGGCCGCATCCGCCGCATAGAATGACGGGAACCGGTACCGATTCCGCGATGCGGGAACAAACTTCGAGATCATATCCCTTGCCTGTCCCTTCCTTATCAATGGATGTAAGGAGTATCTCGCCCGCTCCCAATTCAACGGCCTCGCCGGCCCAGTCAAAGACATCTCTTCCGGTCGGCTCTCTCCCGTTATCCGTGAATGCCTGATACCCGCCATTGCCCCGTTTTGCCTCTATGGAGAGAACGATACATTGGGATCCAAAGGCCTCCGCCCCCTCTGAGATAAGACCGGGGTTTTTGATTGCGGCTGTATTGATAGCTACCTTATCGGCGCCTGAACGCAGGAGCAGGCTGATATCTTCAAGTGTCCTTATGCCCCCTCCCACGGTTAAAGGAATAAATATATTTTTCGCCGTCTCCTTGACGATATCCAGCAGATTATTTCTACCGTAAAGGCTGGCCACTGAATCGATATAGAGGAGCTCGTCCGCCCCGTTATTATAATATTTCAGGGCAAAGTCCCAGGGTTTCCCAAGGACCCTCAACCCCTCGAGATGTATCCCCTTTACAAGGTTGGGACCTTTGATATCGAGTCTGGGTATCACACGGACGCTCATAGGTTATCCTCCGCAAGGTTAGAACGGCTAATGAAGCGGGTTAGTTCATCGACCTTTTTTTGAAGTCTAAAAATTTCAATGTTTTTATCCAGTCCCAGGCACGTGCCAATGGGCCATGAAGGCGTCTCAGGAATTCTGTCATTGGTTTGAACTTCTTTAACGAGAACCATGGAATCTCCTGTCTTTACCATGACACCATCCCTGTTTTGACCCACCACCTGACCGCTCTTGGCTATATATTCCGGCCAATCTCTTTCGTAGAAAGCATCCCAGATGATGATCCTTTCATCTCTCATATGGGTAACCGCCCCGGGACCAGGCCTGCTTATTCCACGGATTTTGTTGTAAATATTGAGACTGCTGTCCGTCCAGTCAATCCATTCGTCTCCCTCTTCCCTGCGCCCGAAATAGGTCCCCTGAAGCCCTTTCTGGGACCTGGACCGGAAGTTTCCTTCCGATATCAGGGCTACTGTATCCAATACCAGGCCGGGTAATGCCTTTACTACCTTATCCAGCATGGATCCGTAGGTATCTCTCCAGCCTATGGGCACACTGCGCTGAAGGATGATATCACCGGTATCGATTCCTTCATCCACATAATGGGCGGTGATACCTATCTCTTTTTCATTGTTTATGATAGCCCAGTTAATCACATTACGGCCCCGGTAGAAGGGGAGTTTCCCCGCGTGAAAATTAATAAAACCCTTGTGCGCCGTTTCGATGATGGGGCGGCGAAGAATCTGATCATAGGATACGGAAACATTAAGGTCGGGCCCCAATGCCCTCACCTTGTCAATAAACTCTGCGGCATTCACCTTTCCGGGTTGAAACATTTCGAGTCCCAAATGGGACGTGATTTTGATTAATTCAGGGTCGGTAGGGTTTGTTCGGACTACGACTCCCAATAGGTTCCATCCCTCCCTGACCAGCATTTTAAGGCTGTTTACGGCCCAGACCCCGTCTCCGAAAAAAAGAATACGCATTATTCCATATCCTGAAAAACCTTGTTAATCATCCTCTCATCCAGCCTTACTTCCTTTAGACGCTTAATAATCTTTTCGGATGCATCGCCGTTTCCATAGGGGTTCGCTTTATCTCTCAGGGATTCCTTGAACTCCGGCTGGATAGCCTTTTCTATCCCTCCGGCGATCTCGCTGCTGTCATGGCCCACGTCAATAACATTCGCTCCCCTGACCCGACCGTGCTGACGTAAACCGATATTTACGACGGGCAGTTCAAATGATGGGGCCTCAATGATTCCGCTCGATGAGTTGCCCACCATGGCCGCAGAAAGGGCCATCAGGCTGAAATAACCTAAGGTCCCGAGATTATCCACGGCATATGCATTCGGCCGGTTCTCGATGTATTCTTTGATCATAATTTGAATGATCCGACCTCCGGTATCGGCGTTGGGCATAGTGAATATAACGGGGATATCAATCGCGTCCAGTCCTCTTAAAAGCTGTGCCATATACCTCCGGGTCGACTCATAATCCAGTGTTTCAGGATGAAAGGTCACAAGCAGTGGCGGGGTTGAAAGTGTCAAATCATAACGATTTTCAAGTTCATGCAGAGTCAGGAGTTTCATGAAGTACAGATTATCCAGGCTGGGTGCTCCGGTGACGGTGATCCGCCAGGATTCTTCTCCCATCTGGGAGACACGACGGGCGTATTCCTCTGTGGCAACAAAGTGAAGATGGCTCAGCTTTGTGATCGAATGTCTCAAAGCATCGTCAATAGCGCCTTGGGTAATTTCTCCACCGTGAATATGGGCAACTGGAATTCTGAAGGGAAGTGCTGAAAAAGCGGCGGAATACATCTCGAAACGGTCACCAAGGACAACCAGGATGTCCGGCTTGACATGGCAGAAAGACTGGGCAAAGCCAATGGCACCCAAGCCCATGGATTTTACGATACCCGCCGGGGTATCCGATGAGAGGAGCATCTCAACCCGATCCCCTATCCTGAAACCGTCCCGGCAGATTGAATCGATCGTGAGCCCAAACTCCGGAGAAAGGTGCATTCCGGATACAATAAGATGGAGAGATAGATCCGGGTCATCACGGATTCTTCGCAATAGCGGCAGATAGATTCCGTAATCTGAACGGGCCCCGGTAACTACACCGATTGTTCTCATCTGATCATGTCAAGGGTAAGCAGGGTTCCGGCCGCCACGTGCTGAGCCGGGGTCCGGCCGATTAAATAGGGCAGCATGGCAGGCGGGAGGCCCGTCCCGGGCCTCCTGACGCCAATGAATTCTTCGGACAATCGTGTTCCGGGTGGAATATCCTTTAGGGCAACGATACTTTTTCGGGCTACAGCGGCGGTGCCCATTTCACTGTCCGCGGGTTTCTTCTTGCCGGTACCCATAGCGGCCTCAACTGCGCGTATGCTCTTTACCATGGCGCCGAAAACATCAGGCTCTAAGGATGCCTGATGGTCAGGACCCTCCATATTGCTGTCAAGCGTAAAATGCTTCTCGATAACTTGGGCTCCCAGGGCGACCGCAGCAAGTGAAATCTCGATACCTAAAGTGTGATCGGAAAACCCTATCGGAACCTGGAAGGCCGCGGCCATGGTTACCATGGAACGGAGGTTCACGTCCTCGAAGCGCGCCGGATAGTTACTCACACAGTGCAACAATACAATTTTTTCATTCCCTGCGGCATGAATTTTTTCCACGGCGCTTTCCACTTCACCAAGACTCGCCATTCCAGTGGAGACGATCATGGGTTTGCCTTTCTTGGCAACATGAGAAAGAAAGGGGAGGTTGGTAATCTCTCCCGAAGGAATCTTGAAGACCTCCATGCCCAGATCATCTAATAAGTCCGCACTTTCCTCATCAAAGGGCGTTGAAATGAATAGAATATCTCTTTCCTTGCAGGTTAAAAAAAGGGTTTTATAATCCTGAGGAGAGAGCTCCAGACGCTTTAGCATGTCGTACTGGGTTTCATGGGGATCGGTTCTCTTTAGCTGGTAGTCGGCCTTGGGAGCATGGGGTGACACAAGTTTTTCGGCCTTGAATGTCTGGAATTTCACGGCATCTGCTCCGAATGATGAGGCCGTATCAATCATTTTTACTGCGTTGTTCAGATTGCCGTTATGATTAACTCCGGCCTCGGCAATTATAAATGTTCGATCGGGAATTGTTATCGTTTCCCAGTCTACCATGCTGTCCATCCTCCGTCCACGATCAGGTTGCTGCCTGTCACATAGGAGGAGAGATCGCTTGCAAGATAAGCGACCGCCCCTTTGAAATCCTCTTCCGTTGCCATCCGTTTCAGAGGTGTTCGCTCAATGTAACGCTCCTGAAAAGAAGAGGCCTGACCCCTCCGAACACCGCCCGCTGTAATGCTGTTAATTCTTATCTTCGGGGCAAGGGACGTGGCGAGGTAGCGCATTAGCTGTCCTATTCCGCCCTTTGACGTCGCATAGGCGGCGGGAGTGATCATAGTTGTACCTTCGTAGATACGATTATCCGGTCCAACGAGCCCGTATATGGAATTAATGAATATCACGGATGGACTCCTGGAGACCTCAAGATAAGGTTTTACTGCCTGTACTATAATAAAAGAGGAGGTCACGTTAACCCGCATGGCGGAATCCCATGCCTCGACCGACTGTTCCTCAAAGGGAACGGCCCAGCCCGGAAAGTCGGTCGTACCCACAAAGGCCGCTGAATGGATCAGGATATCAAGCCCGCCCAGTCTTTTTACCGCCTCCAGCACAGAACTTCGGGTCTCCTTTTCATCGGATAGATCGGCAGGGATAGGGATCGCCTTTTCCTTATAATTCCTGTCATTTAAAAGATTACACGCCTCTACACATTTATCTCCGCCAAGATCCAGTATGGAGAGCTTCGCCCCTAACTCCAATAGAGTTTCACAAATGGCCAGGCCGATATGGCCCGCACCACCGGTGACGATTGCCGAACGGCCTTCAAGACGGATTAGTTCGGATATTGTTCTCATCAGGTGTGATCATCCCTTCCGATATAAGAAATTCCGCGAACCGGAGATCCGTGTCGGTATCAATATCAACAGCCCTTATCCCGGGAATCATGATAACCTTCACCCTTCCTTCAAAGGTCCCCTTTGAATTTAACACGAATTCCCTGGTAGAGGTGTAAAGAACCGTGGTCATATCGTAAACCTTCGGGGCATCTTGTCTCCTTGTGATTGTCCTGTCCGGAAGCTTACTGAGATGAGCGTACCCTTCATGATCCAGTTCCACCATATTAAAATAAGGGTTTCGGCCTGATTCGGTTATTGAGATAATAATATCGGCATCCTCTTCATGCAGTGTTTTGATCCCGTTCATTATATCTGCTCCGGACCTGAATGGAGAAGTGGGGGGCAGCACTACAAGATAATCGGGTCGAAAGGTATCTGAATTTTCAATTTGCCGCAGGGCATGCTGCCACACGGGCCATTCCGGAGAGTTATCCTCGGCTAATTCCGCCGGGCGCATAAAGGGGACCTGGGCCTTATAATCCCTGGCCACTTTTGCAATTTTCGGGCAGTCCGTGGAAACAATAACCCTATCAATAGAGGGACACTGCTTCGCCGAGTCAATGCTCCAGGCTATCATGGGTCTTCCCCCGAGTACCCTTAGGTTCTTTCCGGGAAGCCCCTTTGAACCTCCGCGCGCGCAAATCAGGGCCATTACTGTTTTGTTCTTAAACAATCCTTTTCCTCATAATTCAAGGCCTCTTTTAAATTCCAGAATCGGCCTCAATACGGTCATGTGTTCTTCAATATTGTTCATTGGACTCCTTTTATCTTGAATGCATTGAAAAAAGTAGCCTAACTCTGCTTCATAAAGGGAGTCCCTGTTTATGGGTGGAAATTTTTCCATTTCACGGCCATCAGGATTAACGGTGGTTAAGGTCCTTTTTAACAGATCGGCTTCAACGTGGAGATTATTACCGAAGATATCCAGCTTTCTCTCTTGTCTTACACCGAAATAATCCAGATGAATACTGGATATAAAACCGGAGGAATGGTGTATGATCAAATCTGCGATATCTTCCGAATCGATCTCAAGGACACTACGATTTCCAGCGTAACCGTTTATACTGTCTATAGGTCCAAAAAGGTAATGGCAGTAATCCGGTTCATGAATAAGGTCGAGTAAGACTCCACCCCCCATGGCGCTTTTTGAACTGTAAGATTCTCTGTAATCCTGTTCGGGCCTCCATGCCGGAAGATAGGATGAGCACACGACTCTTGAATAGAAACAATCATGATGAGCGGCGAGGAATTTTTTCAGGTGTTGAATAATGGGATCGAATCGAAGGTGGCAGGCCACATAGGTCAGGACTCCTTTTTCCCTGGTCTCCTTTAGAAGGGAATCATATCCCTCCAGGTTATGGGACAGGGGTTTTTCAATAAAGAGGTGCCTTCCAAGAGCAGCGGACCGAATGGCCGTTTCCATATGAAGGGATGTGGGATTCGTAATGAACGCGATGTCAGGGGAGATTTTGTCTACCTGCCTTGAATCATAAATCTCTTCGATTCCCAGATCATTGATTCCTTTTTTATGAAAACGGAAGGCGAACAGATTATATTCATAACTATTCTGAATGATGCGTGCAAGTCTTGATCCGATGGAACCAAGGCCGAAAAACAGTATGGTCAAGTTTGTTTTTGAGGATGATTTCATGGTGAAATGCATGAATAATTCAGGAGGGTTCGGTTTATGATTGGGGAGGGCCGTGATTTTCGAACTGGTTGGATGACCCCAGCTCGGTAATGTGCTCAATGGCCCTTTTATATTCTCCCCATTCTCCTACATCAAACCAGGAACAGGTCATTGGGAATATCTGCACCTTAAATCCCTTGTCTTTACCGGAAATTAGTAGATCCGGCATGTCCGTGGGTTGATTATCCGGAATGAGATCAATAAAATCCGGTTCCAGTACATATATACCCGAATTGATAACAAAATTATATTCAGGTTTTTCAATGATCTCCTGAAGGTCCGCCCTCTCCGACCTCAACACACCATAGGGAATCTTGATGTGCCGAACGGTGCTCAGGATGGTGGCGTGGTTTCCGTTCTCTTTGTGATAATCGAATAGACGATCCAAGTTAGTGTCGATGATCACATCGCAGTTTGATACAATAAAGGTATCATCGAGTCTGTCTTTGGCGAGTTTTAGGGCCCCGGCGGTTCCCAGATAATCCTCTTCCTGGACATAATCAATGGTGTAACTATGATGGTTATCGGAGAAATAAATCTTGATCATCTCGGCCTTATAGTTCAGCGATACGATGAAGTTGTTAAAACCATATTTTGAGAAGTTATCCATGATGTGTCCGATTATGGGTTTATCACCTACCGGTATCAGTGGTTTTGGAAGAATCTTAGTGAACAGGTCGAGCCTGGTCCCCTTTCCTCCCGCCATAATGACTACTTTATTGGACTTTTCATTCAGGGCGACGTCTCCATTCTCAAAAAAGTCCTTCCACATGAGCAGTCCGGAAACCTTTCCGGCGTTGTTCACAAGAGGAATGTGTCGAACATCATGCTTTTGCATCAACGAAAGGGCGGTCTTTTTATCAGGGGGATCGGTCATGGTAATAGGATTAAATGTCACGACTGAACCGATGGGATCACTGAAATTGACATCTTCGAGAATGGCCCTGCGGATATCCCCATCCGTGATAACTCCTAAAAGGGCCTGATGATCATCCACGACGAGCAGTATCTGCATGGATGTGTTATTCATCCGTTTCACTGCCTCCAGAAGTGAAATATCGGATTTTACAAGTATATTTTTAATGTCCGTATGAGTCATGATTGTTCTTCTCCCTGTAGGTATCATCCATTACAACATTCGAATTCAAGGTATTCAGTAAAAATCTTCTGTTCTGCTTTTCCCTTAAAATGCGGTTTAACACATTGGCCGTGAACTCGATGTCTTCATCGCCGTTCAGAGTGGAGCTGGGCAGGTTTAATCCGTTTTCATATATTTGATAGGCGTGAGCATACCTGTCTTTATTCTCTTCGAAGTAGGGCGGAAATTCTACGATCGGCATGAAGATTCGCCGTGTGGGGATTCCTAACTCCTTTAATTTTATCTGAATCTCAGGGACAGTCCGGCCAACTTCCGCGGTATCAATCCATATCGAAGTAAGCCACCATATGCTTTCAGAGCCTTCATAGGGAAGTTGAAACCGCAACCCCTTTAGCCCGGCAAGGTCCCGGCTATATGTCCTGTAAATTACTTTCTTTTTTTCGATAAACTCCGGCAGCCTCTCCAACTGGGCTATGCCCAGCGCGGCTTCCAGGTTTGTCATGCGGTAATTAAAACCGATTTCCTGATGAAAATAACCCCTCTCCTCATCCCTGGCCTGATTAACAAGATACCTTATGTGTCTTATTTTTTCTTCATCATTTCCTATGATCATACCCCCACCCCCGGTAGTGATCACCTTGTTGCCGTTAAAGCTGAAGACACCGAAATCACCGAAAGTTCCTGTGTATTTCCCTTTGTATTTCGCTCCCAGACTTTCCGTGGCATCCTCAATAATGTAGAGATTATGTCTATAAGCAATGGATACGATATCATCCATCGAGCAGGGATTACCGAACAGGTGTACGGGTATGATCGCCTTTGTCCTGTCCGTGACGGCTTCTTCAGCAAGGACCGGATCCATATTCCATGTCAGGGGGTCCACATCCACAAATACCGGTCTTGCTCCCACATATTTAACCGCGTTTGCTGTGGCAATAAATGTGAGGACAGGCAGTATGACCTCGTCTCCCTCACCAATGCCTAACTCATAGAGGGCCATGTGCAGGCCGGCGGTTCCGCTCTGAAGGGATACGGCCATCCTCTTATCGAGAAAGCTCGTAAACTTTCTTTCAAATGTCGGCACAAAAGGCCCGTAGGTGGATACATAGGAAGATTCCAGGCACTGGTTAATACACCATTTTTCGAGTTCTCCAAGGTTGGGAGTATCTAAATGTATCTTCAAAGTAGAACACCTTTCTCAAGGTCTTGTATAAGTCGTAATCGGATAAAAATAGGTTTAGATTAAATATTGTATATGCGGGATTTGTAGAATCTTAAGTTCTTATCAAGGGAGAACCATTTGATCGTTTCGGAGATTCCCTGTTTCAGGGAATACCTCGGATACCATCCCGTCAGGCGTTTTATTTTTTCATTTGACCCCATCAGCCTCTCCACCTCACTTTTTTCAGGTCTGACCCTGGGTTCATCGCGAATGATCCTGGCTCCGGGGCGTATCTGATCCATGATCTCCCGGGCCATCTGGCCAATAGATATCTCTTTCTGGGTCGCGATATTGATCTCCTCCCCTATTGTCCTGTCGGATTTTGCAATCTCGATGAATCCTTCCACGGTATCCATGACATAATTGAAATCCCTGGTTGGTGAAAGAGATCCCAGCTTTATCTCGTCCGTACCCTCGATCAATTGGGTGATAATCGTGGGAATCACCGCCCTTGCGGATTGCCTTGGACCATATGTGTTAAACGGCCTCACGATGGTAATAGGCAGGTTAAAGGACCTGTAGAATGACTCGGCCAACCTGTCGGCACCGATCTTGGTTGCGGAATAAGGAGACTGCCCCTGAAAGGGATGCTCTTCATCGATGGGGACATATCGAGCTGTCCCGTAAACTTCGGATGTAGAAGTGACCAACAGCCTTTCAATCTCATGTTCCCTTGCCGCGTTCAGGATATTCAGTGTTCCTTTTATATTGATGTCCACATAGGAATCGGGAGAATAATAGCTGTATGGTATGGCTATCAAAGCGGCGAGGTGAAAGACCAGATTAACGCCCTCCAAGGCCTGCCGGACGGTCTGTGGACAACGGATATCACCGGAGACAACTTCCACCTCCGTCAGGGTGTTCTCGGGAATGGAATCCAGCCATCCCCAACTGTTAAACGAATTATAATAGACCATGGCCTTGACTTTAGCGCCCAATTCCACCAACCGTTCGGTTAAATGGCTGCCTATAAACCCGCAGGCCCCTGTAACCAGCCCATTTTTATTTCTAAGATCAGCGGGCATTTTCCATTTCGTGGGGA